>JAGXAX010000338.1 GCA_018971405.1 Alphaproteobacteria bacterium
CGCGCCGCCGCCGCGAAGAAGATGAAGATTGCCACGGCGGAATCCTGCACCGGCGGGCTTATCTCCGGCGCCCTGACGGCCGTCGCGGGCGCATCGGACGTTTTCGACCGCGGGTTCGTCGTTTACTCCTATGCCGCCAAGACGGACATGCTCGGCGTGCCGCGCAAAGCCATCATCGACCGCGGCGCGGTCAGCCCTGAAGTCGCCCACGCCATGGCCGAAGGCGCGCTGGAGAATTCGGACGCCGACATCGCCGTCGCCGTGACGGGCATCGCGGGGCCCGGCGGCGGCACGCCTGAAAAGCCCGTCGGCCTCGTCTGGCTCGGCTGCGCCATGAAGGGCAAAATTTATACCGTCAAAAACAATTTTTCCGGCGACCGTTCGGACGTCCGCCTGCAAACGGTCGAAACGGCGCTGGACATCCTGAAAAAAGAAATAGAAGGAGCATGACATGACGAATACCAGCAGCATCACCGATAAAGACTGGAAATATCCGCTAAAAAAATGCAACAAAGAAGGCCTTTTGCAGGTCGATACAAATCCGCCGCACAAAATTCACTGGGAAGAGTACGGCAATCCGAACGGCGAGCCGGTGATGTTTTTGCACGGCGGCCCCGGCGGCGCGTGCGACCCCGTTCTGTCGCGCTTTTTCGATCCCGACCGCTACCGCGTCATCCTCTTCGACCAGCGCGGCTGCGGCAAAAGCACGCCGACCGTCGCCGCCGACGGGCCGGACGTCGCCCTCAAAAACAACGATACCGATCATCTCGTCGAGGACATCGTCAAACTCCGCGCGGAACTCGGCATCGAGGGAAAAATGCATGTTTTCGGCGGATCATGGGGCTCGACGCTTTCGCTCACCTACGCCATCCGCCATCCGGAAACGGTGGAAACGCTGATTTTGCGTGGCATATTCCTCGGTAACCGCGAAGACCTCGACTTCATGTATCAGGGCAACGCCGCGACCTACGACAAAGCCCCCAACGTCATCACCGCGCCCGGCAGCTACATCTGCTATCCGGAGGCATGGAAAAAGTTCGTCGAGATCATCCCGCCGGAAAAACGCGGCGACATGGCCAAAGCCTATAAAGAAATTTTCGACATGAAGCCGAAGAACGACGAAGAGCGGAAATTGCAGCAAAAGGCCGCCGTCGCCTGGTCGGTGTGGGAAGGCACGATCAGCCACCTGATCCCCGACGTCGCGGAAGCCGAAAGCCACTTCGGCGAGGACAACTTCGCCGTCTGCTTCGCACAGATCGAGGCGCACTTTTTCGCCAACAAGCTCTTTTTGCCGGAGAATTACATCATCGACAATACAGGCAAGCTAAAGGACATTCCGGTGCATATCGTCCACGGCAGGTTCGACCTCGTCTGCCCGCTGGCGCAAGGAGAAGCACTCGCTGCCGCGCTGACGAAATCCGGCAATCAGCCCAAAACCTACGCCAAAACCACGGCGGGGCACAGCATGCTGGAGCGGGAGAACTGCCTTGCGCTGACGGAGATCATGGAGCATCTGCCGCGCATGGCCGCCAAGGCATCGAAGCCCGCGCCGAAAAGCGCGTCACGCAAGCACGACAACGGACTATGACAACGCGCGCGGGGGGTTCGCCTTTTCACGGATTAATGCTAAGGTTAAAAAATGCCTGATCACATCAACGCCACGGACAGGATATTCTTCGATAAAACCGGCCTTGATCCCTCCGGCGTGGCAGGCATCGTCAACGACAGCCTGAAAGGCGCTGACGACGGCGAACTTTACCTGCAATACGTCCAGTCCGAATTTTTCTCCTGGGACGACGGGC
>JAGXAX010000339.1 GCA_018971405.1 Alphaproteobacteria bacterium
CGTGTGAATGGCGGTGTAGCCATTGTTGGGGTCGAAAATATTCCAGTAGCCGCTGGAAAGCTTGGTGACGAAGCTCAAAAGTCCGTTGCCGAGCAGCCGGATGCGCGGCATGGAGCGCACGTCCTCCGGTCTGAAAAAGCGGTTGCCTTTCGTATAGTCGCAAAGCCCTTTCGCGATGGGCGCGACGAAGACGGGCAGGAGTTCCGGCGGCATCTGTCCGTCGCCGTCGACTTTCACGACGATATCTGCGTCGGTTTCCAGCGCGGCCTTGTACCCCGTGACCATTGCGCCGCCGACGCCCTGATTTTTGTCGTGACGCAGCACCTGCACCCGTTTGTCGGCGCAGGACTGTTTTATAAAATCGCCGCTTTGTTCGGGGCAGGCGTCGTCGACGCAGAAAACATAAGCGACGTCCGCCGGAATCCGGCCGATGACGTCGAGGACCCTGGCCTTGACTTTATAACAGGGGATGACGACCGCAACGACTGGATTTTCCTTGCTCATGAATGCCAAAAATCCTTTTCCGTTTATTGCGCGATCCCCTTCTGTAATCTAGACTGTGACGGCAGGGAGAGTCAATTGTCAGCAAGCGCGCAAGGCAGGCGGGAAAGCATTCCGTATATCGTTCTGGCGCTGGCGGTTTTTATCGCCTATGCCAACGTGTATGGCAACGGCTTTCTGCTCGACGACTGGCCGCTGGTCGTCCAGAACCGGCTTATGTTGCACTGGCGTGGCCTGCCGCAATTGCTCGGCCATTTGAGCCTGTACGGGTCAGACCTGCCGGGCGGCTTCTACCGGACTGTGCAGGAGTAGCTGTTCTTTCTGGTTCATCAGGGTTTCGGCTTTTCCGCGGCGGCGTTCCACGGGGTGAACGTGGCGCTGCAGGCTGTCGCGGCCTGTCTTGTGTACCGCTTTGGCCGTGGCCTCGGGCTCGGAATGTTTTCCGCCTTTTTCGCCGCGCTGCTCTGGGGCGTGCATCCGCTCGATACGGAAGCCATCGATTACATCAGCGGTTCTGCCGATCCGCTTTATGCCATCTTTACGCTGGCGGGATTGTTGTCGCTGTTGCCCGACTTCACGCCGCGCAGGTTTTGGAAAGCGGGGTTGTTTTTCATTCTTGCCTTGGGCAGCAAGGAGTCCGCCGTCGTTTTTCCGGCACTGGCGGTTTTTACGATGTTCTTCGTCAGTGATGACCGTCTGAAGCCGGCGCGCTATATCCTGACATGGCCGTTGTGGCTGGTCCTGGCGGCGTATCTTGTCTTTTTGCATTTCATTTACGGCGGGCAGGGCGTCATGGCGGCGCACGCTTCGGGCAATGCTCCCTACGTGCAGAGCGTTGCCGTCCGCATTTTCACCAGTCTTGCGACTTTGCCGACATATCTCGGGCTGATGCTCTGGCCGCACAATCTCCATATGGAGCGTTCGTTTCTGGTTTATCCCGGCGTCGTTGCGTTTCCGCGCGTTTGGGCGGGCATTGTCCTCGCTGTCGCGGCGCTGCTGCAGATGGCGTGGGGCAAAGGCAAACGTGGCCTTGCTTGCACATGGGGACTGCTGTGGTTCGCGGCGGCCTTCTCGCCTTATAGCGGCATTGTCAGTCCGATCAACGCGCTGATCGCAGAGCATTGGATGTACCTGCCGTCCATCGGACTCGCGCTCGGACTCGCGCAGACGATTGCGTTGTGGCTCGAGAAGAGAAAAACGGAATATCTGCGGAAAGCCGTCGCATTTTCGGCCTTTCTGATTGTGACCGCTTGCGGCGCCGCCACATTTCGCCAGAACCGCGTCTGGCATGATCCGGTAA
>JAGXAX010000038.1 GCA_018971405.1 Alphaproteobacteria bacterium
TCTGCGTCGTGCGCGCGACCTGCTGGCCGACTTCCGCGATGGCGCTCGACATTTCCTCCGCGGCGGCGGAGATGGTCTGCACGTTCTGCGCCGTTGCGTCCGACTTGGAGACCGCCGCATCGGCGCCCTGCCGCGCCCTTTCCACCGTCGCCGTCATGGATCTCGCCGTGCCTTCGAGGCTGGTCACCGTGCCATTGATGTCCGTGGCGACGCTCTTCAGCGTTTCGTCGACGTCGTTGGCGACGGCGACGAAGCCCTTCATGTTCTTCTCGACGCTGCCCGTCGCCCTGTTGATCACGCGGACGGCGTTCAGCAGCGCGCCATGCAGCCCCTCTTCGAGGATGCGGCGGAAATACTGGTTGCGGCTGACATATTCCATCGCTGCGGACGCCTCGCGGATGAAGGCGTCGTTGTAATCCGCCATCTCGTTCACGGCCCATTGCAGGGCGTAAAGGTCGCCTTTCTCGGCGATATGCGTCAACCGGCGCGAATAGTCACCCAGCGCCAGCGCCTTGCAGGTTTCCGTCGTGCGGGCGATTTCCTTCCGCGCCCGCGAACCGAAAAGCAGCGACAAAACAGCGGCCGCCAGCGCGAGAACGGAAAGGACGGCGCCGGCAATGCCGTATGACCCGCCTGAAACGCACGCCAAAGCCGCGAATGCGGCCAGCGCCGCCGTCGCGCCTGAAAACAGGATCGCTTTAGAGAGAGAAGATGAATTCGTCATAGCCGATGCCCTTTTTCTGCAGCAGATTGACCAAGATGCCCGTGGCGCTTTTCATGCCGTCCTTGCGGTTGGCGTGCCGTTCCTCCTCGGCCAGCAGCGTCTTGTAAAGCGGGATGATTTTTCCCTCGACGATCGAACGGTCCGGCACGCGGCGGTTCGAGTGATAGCCGTCGATCTGCCCCTCTGCGTCGAAGCTCGGCGTCACGTGCGCCAGAACCCAGTAATGGTCGCCATGCTTCGCGCGGTTCACGACATAGGCGAAAATTTCCTTCTTCGCCTGTATCGTATCCCACAGCAATTGAAACACGCAGCGCGGCATGCCGGGATGGCGGATCAGGCTGTGCGGCGCGCCCAGCGCCTCCTCTTCGGTATAGTCCGCGATATCGAGAAACGTCCTGTTGGCATAGGTGATATGCCCCTTCAGGTCGGTTTTGCTGACGATAATCTCGTTTTTGTCAAAAAAACGCTCGACCCCCGTCAAATCAACGGCTTTGCCCAACTGTACCCCCTTATAAGCATAATTACATACCTAACAAACATCTCTCCTTTTTATAGTCTCAAAAGTGACTAATCAGCCTGTTGATTTAGGTCAAGTCTGCACAGATATTATTATTATTTAAAAACAAATAGATAAGTGAATTTTATACAAATATCGCATCGCACCCCCGTCCTTATGGCGCGACACGCCATAAGTTTGAAAGGGCCTTGCACTTTGTCTTCTTGACAACAAAGGGGAAGTTGCTCTATTGCTATATTCCGCACGTTCGGGAGGGCTTTTTTTGAGCTTGTCCGTGGCGAATATATGCGGGTGTAACTCAGTGGTAGAGTGCAACCTTGCCAAGGTTGATGTCGAGAGTTCGAATCTCTTCACCCGCTCCATTCTTTTTCATTTTCCATGTTTTCGATGCCGAAAGAGCCTTCGCAGGGCATTTTTTGTCTGTCCGGCAGAATAGGTAAATTCTGTTCTCCCCTCGAAAAAAAACAACGCGGTGGCATTTGGCGATGCCGCCACCATCTTGCTGTCACCCACAATTTATGGGAGTATTGAGGCGTCGGCATTCATTTCGAATGTCGGCTTTTTTTATAGGAGAACCAACCAAATGAAAACGAAAACTTTCCTCATCCTCGCTGCTGCTGCCCTGATTCTCGCCGCGCCGACCGCCGGCTGGACGCAAGACGCCGGCACCGCCACGCAAGGCACTGCCGCGCAAAGCACCGATAACGGTGCTGCCACGCAAAGCACGGATAACGGCGCTGCCGCCGCCCAGCAAGGCGACACTGCGCAGCAACCTGCTCCGCAACAAGACAACGCGCAATAACCTTCTTCCCGTGGTTCGGCGGGACTGATTGGAGAGAACTTTTCCGCAGGATTGCAGACAAAGAAGATAAACGTAAAAAAACCCGGTGGCATGCTTGTGCCGCCGGGTTTTTCATTCCGCGCGGATAAAATGCAAAAAACTGTTTGAAGTGCGGCCCCGGCTTGTATAATAACCATGCTCATGAAAGCGGAACAGCACGACAAGGTGATTATCCTCGATTTCGGCTCGCAGGTGACGCAACTGATCGCCCGGCGCGTGCGCGAGGCCGGGGTTTATTGCGAACTGCTGCCCTTCTCGACGCCGCTCTCCGATATCGGCAAACGCGCGCCGAAAGCCGTCATTCTCTCCGGCGGCCCCGCCTCCGTCACGGAAAAAGACAGCCCGCGCATCCCCGATGGATTGCTTGAGATGGGCGTGCCGGTGCTCGGCATCTGCTACGGCCTGCAGGCGATGTGCGACGCGCTGGGCGGAAAAGTGGAATCATCGGAGAACCGCGAATTCGGCCGCGCGGCCATCGCATTCGATGACAGCAAACTCTTCTCCGGCGTCTTGAAAAAAGAAGTCTGGATGAGCCATGGCGACAGCGTCACCGCCCTGCCCCCGGGATTCAAGGTCATCGCCAGCACGAAAACCTGCCCCTACGCCGCCGTCGCCGACGAAAGGCGCAAGTTCTACGGCGTGCAGTTCCACCCCGAAGTCGTGCATACGCCGGACGGCGCGCGCATGCTGAAAAATTTCGTTCTCGAAATCGCCGGATGCAAAGCCGACTGGACGATGGCCGCCTTCCGCGACGAGAGCATCGCAAAAATCCGCGAACAGGTCGGCAGCAACCGCGTGATCTGCGGCGTGTCCGGCGGCGTCGATTCAACCGTCGTCGCCGCGCTGCTGCACGAAGCCATTGGTGACAGGCTGACTTGCATTTTCGTCGATACCGGCCTGATGCGCCGCAACGAGGCGGCGGAAGTCGTCGGCCTGTTCCGCGATCATTTCAACATCCCGCTTGTTCATGAAGACGCAGGCGCATTGTTCCTTGACCGGCTCAAGGACGTGGACGACCCCGAACAAAAGCGCAAGATCATCGGCAAAACCTTCATCGACGTTTTCACACGCGCGGAGAAAAAGGCGGGCGCAGCGGAGTTCCTCGCACAAGGCACGCTTTATCCCGACGTCATCGAAAGCGTCTCGCCGCACGGCGGCCCCGCCGTCACCATCAAGTCCCACCACAACGTCGGCGGCATGCCTAAAGACGTCAAATTCAAAATCGTCGAACCCTTGCGCATGCTGTTCAAGGACGAAGTGCGGGCATTGGGGCGCGAACTCGGCATCCCCGAAAAATTCATCGGCCGCCATCCGTTCCCCGGCCCCGGTCTCGCCATCCGCATCCCCGGCGCGGTGACGGCGGAGAAAGTCTCCATCCTGCAAAAGGCTGACGCGATCTTTATCGAAGAGCTGCACAAAAACAACCTCTATGCCGAAACATGGCAGGCCTTCGCCGTGCTGCTGCCGGTTAAAACCGTCGGCGTGATGGGTGATGGGCGCACCTACGACCACGTCCTCGCCCTCCGCGCCGTGACGTCGGTGGACGGCATGACGGCAGACTTCGCCGCCTTGCCGCATGAATTTTTAGGACATGTCGCCGTGCGCATCGTCAACGAAGTGCGCGGCATCAACCGCGTCGTCTACGACATCACCTCCAAACCGCCCGGAACGATCGAGTGGGAATGAAAAAGGAAAAATAAAATGCCGAAAATCGAAAAGTCCGCCGCGTCGATCGAAGAAAGTCTGACGTTCGACGACGTGCTGCTGCTCCCCGGCGCGTCGGACGTGCAGCCCGCCGATGTGGACGTGACGACACGGCTCACCCGCAACATATCGCTCAACGTTCCGCTGCTCTCCGCCGCGATGGACACGGTGACGGAGGCGGACACCGCGATCGCCTTGGCGCAGGCGGGAGGCATCGGCATCGTCCACCGCAACCTCCCCCCTGAAGTGCAGGCTGCGCAGATCCGCCGCGTGAAGCGTTATGAGTCCGGCATGGTCGATGCGCCGATCACCATCCGCCCCGACGCGACGCTCGCCGAGGCCTTCAACGTGATGAAGCAAAACCGCATCTCCGGCATTCCGGTGACGCAGGAGAACGGCAAGCTCGTCGGCATCCTCACCAACCGCGACGTGCGCTTCGCCGAAAACCAGAAACAAAAGGTGAGCGAACTGATGACGTCCGAAAACCTTGTCACCGCGCCGCGCAACATCAGCAAGGAAAAAGCCAAGAAACTCCTCCACCAGCACCGCATCGAGAAACTGCTGGTGGTGGATGCGGGCGGCCATTGCATCGGCCTGATCACAGTTAAAGATATTGAAAAATCGCAGCTCTACCCCACCGCCTGCAAGGACGAGGAGGGCAGACTGCGCGTCGGCGCCGCAATCGGCACAGGCGAAAGCAACTTCGCGCGCGCGGAGGAACTGATCGAGGCCGAAGCCGACCTGATCGTCGTCGATACCGCCCACGGCCACGCCAGGAGCGTCATCGACATGGTGGCGAAACTGCGCAAGCGCCATAACCGCATCCAGATCATCGCCGGCAACATCGCCACCGGCGACGCAGCGAAGGCGCTGATCGACGCGGGCGCGGACGCGCTCAAAGTCGGCATCGGCCCCGGCTCGATCTGCACGACGCGCATCGTCGCGGGCGTCGGCGTGCCGCAGCTTTCCGCCATCATGAACGTCGCCAAAATCGCGCAAGGTTACAAAATCCCCGTCATCGCCGACGGCGGCATCCGCTCGTCGGGCGATTTTGCCAAGGCCATCGCGGCGGGCGCGGACTGCGCGATGCTCGGCGGCATGTTCGCCGGCACGGACGAGGCGCCGGGCGAGGTCATCTTCGTGCAGGGCCGCTCGTACAAAGCCTATCGCGGCATGGGATCGATCGGCGCGATGACGCAGGGCTCGGCCGACCGCTATTTTCAGGGCGGCGTGACGGAAAGCGGCAAGCTCGTGCCTGAAGGCATCGAGGGCCGCGTACCCTACAAAGGGCCGATCGCCGCCGTGATCCACCAGATGGTCGGGGGCTTGCGCGCCTCTATGGGCTATACCGGCTGCTCCACCATCGCGGAAATGAAGAAGAAGGCCAAATTCACGCGCATGACCGGCGCGGGCTACCGCGAAAGCCACGTCCACGACGTCACCATCACGCGCGAAGTGCCGAATTACCGCATCGGCGATTAAGCAGCCTTGTTTGCTGGCGCAGCGGGTTTCGCCGCGACGGAAACGGCGGGTTCCTTTTGTTCCTGTAGCGCAGCGGCCTTGCGGTTGAAAATTCTCCACAGCCCCTTTTTGAGCCTTGGCGCGCTTTCCGGCGCGTTCTTCGGCGCGAAAGCCTGTGCCGTGTTGTCCGGTTTCTTCCTGCCCGTGGCGCGCAAAACGCCGATCGCTTCCCCCGCAATATCGATCGAGGATTTGATGAACAGCCCCGACACCAGAAGCCCGACGGCAAGATCCGGCAGCGGCGACACAAGGGCATGGCTCAAAGCCGCTGCGCAAAGGACGCCGATGTTTGAAACAACGTCGTTCCGCGTGCACTTCCATGTCGCGCGCAAATTGAGGTTATCGTTGCGATAACGATAGAGCAGCGCCGCACACACCGCGTTGGCCGCCATCGCCATGCCGCCGACGAGCCCCATGGTCGCCGCGACCGGCATGACGGGATTGAAGAACAAAAACATCGCTGCCGCCAGAACGCCAAGCCCCAGAAGCGCAGAAGCGCCCGCCTTGGCCAGCGCGACCCATGCCTGTTTGCGCGAAGTGCTTTTGCCCACCAGCGCCCCCATGCCGGCGCCCAGAGAGTCGCCCAGCATGTCGAGGCTATCCGCCGCCATGGCCGTCGAACGGGCGAAATAGCCCGCCGCACTCTCGATGACGAACATGACGCCGTTGATGGCGGCCACGGCCTTGAGCGCCCGCTGCCGCTTTTTTTCACGTGCGGCGGCGCTTTCGGGATTTTTACCGCGCGCCATTCTTCATTCCCCGGACTTCTTTTTGAGCGGCAGGCAGTAAAGCTCCAGCCTGTGACCGATCAGTTCATATCCCAGATTCTCAGCCACCATATGCTGAAGCTTCTCTATCTCTTCGTTGGTGAACTCGATCACCCGGCCGGATTTCATGTCGATCAGGTGGTCATGGTGGTCTTCGCCGGTTTCCTCGTAGCGGGCGCGTCCGTCACCGAAGTCGTGCTTGTCGATGACCCCGGCCTCCTCGAACAGCCGAACCGTGCGGTATACCGTCGCCATGCCTATTTTCGGGTCGGCCTTCTGGGTGCGCTGGTACAAAAGCTCGACATCAGGATGGTCGTCGGATTCCGACAATACGCGCGCGATGGTGCGGCGCTGGCTGGTCATCTTCAGGCCTTTTTCCGCACAACGCTGCTCCAGACGTGACGGCATCACCGCTTTCCTTAAAAAATATGAAAATAATATGAGCGAATGAACCCATTATATAGACTTATTCCGGCACCATATCCATGAAATTTACGCTTGACTTAATCCCCTTTAAAATGAGAATGATTATCAATTGCAGAAAAGGATCCCCCATGCACCGCCGATTCGCTATATTCGCCTTCTCTCTCCTGCTTTGCCTGCCCGCCGCCGCGCACGCCGACAACGCGGGCTCTTACGTCCTGACGCTGAAAGACGGCAAATTCTCGCCGCCGAACCTGACTCTCCCTGCTAATCGAAAGGTGAAGCTGACCGTCAAAAACGAAAGCGCGATGCCGGCGGAATTCGAAAGCTCCGACCTTGACCGCGAGCAGGTCGTGGCGGCGCACGACTCCATCACCGTCTATCTCGGCCCGCTTGATGCCGGCGTTTACGGCTACTTCAACGACTTCGACCGCAAAGTCTCCGGAAAGATCGAGGTAAAGTAAAATGCGTCTCTCCATTCTCTCTCCCTGCGCCGTGTTCTGCCTTCTCGCGAGCACGCAAGCCTTCGCGCTCGATTACATTTACTCGCCGATCGCCGAGCCCGGGGAACTCGCCGTGGAATATTCCGGCAGCCGCACCTTCGACGGCAGCTCCGCGAAAAACGGCGCGCAGGAGCATGAACTCAAAATGGAATACGGCTTCGACCGCCTGACGCTGGAAGGCAGCGCGGGATTTTCAAAAGAGCCGCAGGGAAACCTTCACTTTTCCGACTACGAGCTCGAAAGCCGCCTGCAATTGTTCCAGCAGGGGCGCTACTGGCTCGATGCGGGGCTGCTCGCCGCGTTTCAAAAATCCGTGCACAGCACGGACCCCAACAGCCTCGAAATCAAGCTTCTGTTGCAAAAAGACGTCGGCCGCTTCACAAACATCGCCAATATCGGCTTTACGCAGGACGTCGGGCATAACGCGGCGGGCGGGCCGGATTACGTCTTCCTCTGGAACACGCGCTACCGCTATAATGAGGAATTCCAGCCCGGCATCGAAATCCAGAGCGCCCTCGGGCAGGACGCCGCGCTGCGGCGCTTCAACGCGCAGCAGCATTACATCGGCCCCGCAGTTTACGGCCGCCTGTTCGGGCACGTGCAATATCAGGCGGCCTGGCTCGCGGGCGTCAGCGACAGCGCTTCCACGAGCGCCGCGCGGCTGCTGCTCGAATACGAAATGCACATTTGAAAGGGGATTAAAACCATGCTCGCTGCGCTCGTGATCGTTTTCCGCGAAACCATGGAGGCGGGGCTCGTCATCGGCATCGTCCTCGCCGCGACGAAGGGCATCGCCGGGCGCGGCTTCTGGGTCGGCGCGGGGATTGCGGGCGGCGTCTGCGGCGCGAGCCTCGTCGCCGCCTTCACGCGCGAGCTCAGCCATGCGCTCGCAGGTCTCGGGCAGCAGATTTTCAGCGCCGCCGTCCTCGCGCTCGCGGTCGTCATGCGGGTCGGGCATAACGTCTGGATGTCGCGCCACGGCCGCGAGATGGCGGCGAAAATGAAGGCCGTCGGCGCGGATGTCGTCGCGGGCAGATGCTCCTTTCTGGCGCTGGCCGTCGTCGTCGGCGTTTCCGTCCTGCGCGAAGGGTCGGAAGTCGTACTTTTCCTCTACGGCATCTCTCTTGCCGGCGGCAACAGCGCGCCTTCCATGCTGACCGGCGGCGCTGGTGGCCTCGCGCTCGGCGCGGGCATGGCGGCCCTCCTCTACCTCGGCCTCCTGAGCATCCCGACGCGCCACCTTTTCAAGGTCACGAGCCTGCTCCTCGCGCTGCTGGCGGCAGGCATGGCGGCACAGGCCGCCGCCTTCCTGCAGCAGGCGCAGGTGGTGAACGTCCTGACGCGCGACATCTGGAACACGTCGGCATTCCTGTCGCAGGGCAGCATCCCGGGGCAGGCGCTGCATACTCTTATCGGGTATACGGACCGCCCCGACGGGTTACAACTTATAGCCTATACGGCGACCTTATCGGTCATTTATGTCCTGATGCGCCTCTTCGGAAACCCTGTCCCCACCCCGAAAACAATATAAGTTTTGCAAAGATGCAAACTCTGCTAAAGTCTCCTCCTTAACTTCAAGGAGATCGACATGAAAAAAGCTATAGCTCTCATCGCCGCCGTGCTGGTCATCGGCGGAATTTTTCTATTTACGCATCTGGGCGGCGCGGTCAAGATCGCCATTGAAAAAGCGGGCACGCAGACGCTCGGCACCAAAGTCACGGTCGGCGCGGTCAACATCTCGCTCGCCGACAGGAAAGCGTCCGTGGACGGCCTCTCCATTGCCAATCCCCCCGGCTTCAAAATGCCGGACGTCCTCCGGACAAAGGCCGTTTCCGTCGCGCTCGGCGATGTTTCCTCCAAACTCGTCGTCCTTAAAAACGTCACCGTTGACGGGCTGGACGTGACCTACGAACTCGGCCCCAAAGGCTCGAACCTTGATGTCCTGAAAAACAATATCAAGACGTCCCCCTCCTCCGGCAAAAGCGCAGGCAGCAGCAAGGACGGCGTCCGCGTCGTGATCGAAAAGCTGGAAATCGTCCACGCCGCCGTCACGCCCGCGATCGCCGGCCGCGGCAAATCCATCGCGCTGCCTGAAATCGTCATGACGAATATCGGCAGCGAGAGCAGCCCCGCCACCACGGCCCAGGTCGCGCAGGAGATCATGAGCCGCGTCATTGCGGTATCCTCGGCCATGGTGATGAAATCCGGCCTGTCGTCCATCCCCGCGGGCAGCGGTACGCTGCAAAAGGCAGGCGGTGCGCTGAAAGGCCTGTTTTCGAAATAACGGAAACGATAATCCGCTTC
>JAGXAX010000340.1 GCA_018971405.1 Alphaproteobacteria bacterium
GCCGGACCACTTCTTGCCGTCGAGATTGTGCCCGCCGTGCAACCCCGCATTGACGATCGGGCGCGGATAGCCGCTGCGCACATAGACCGCCAGCCGGTTGTCCGAGGTGACCCTGTAGGGGATGACGTCGCAATATTCTCCGGGACGCCGCACGAGTTCGTGCACGACGCCGGACTTCTTGTCGCGCACCAGCATCACCTGCAAATCGCCCGCCGGCGCGGGCGACGGGCGGCGCTCTTCCAGCAGCAGGCTTTGCCTGTCCGCCACTTTTTGCGCGACGATGAAATGGTTTGTCGCCGGCATGCCGAGCGCCCTGCCGTCTTCGGAATAAAGCTGGAATTTCCCCCTGAAGCGGTTCTTGACCACCCACGGGTTCGCGTAAGGGGAAGAAAACACCATCCGCATGCCGATCTTCGAGCATTCGCGCGCGTAGTCCTGCCAGGTGAAGAAGGTGTATTCCTCGCGGAGCGTCTTGTTCCAGACGGCGCGGGAATCCTTGCGGTGGATGAACTCTATCGCCCATTTGTGCGGCAGGCGGAACAGGCGCGTGTCGGGGCGCTTCGGCGCGATCTCCTCGATCCTGAAGCCTTCCGCGCCGCCGCCCGGCAGCGGGCGCGCCGTGTGAGAAAAGCGCAGCAGCAGATCCGCGTCGGACAACTGCGCCACGTCCTTGCCCTTGCTGCGCGCCGACGGAAACTCCAACAGCACGAATTCGTCTTCCGGCGGCATCATGTAATCGCGGATCAGCATCGTGCCGCCGGTCTTGAGCTTGCGCGCCTGCTTCTCCAGCAGGCGGCCGATTTCATCGGGATTATAGCCGGCATCGGCATAGACGCCGTGCAGGATGTTGGAATTGACGATGGCGTCGATGGCGTTGTCCGCGATGTCCGGAATGGAAATGTCCGACTGAAGGAACGTCAGGTTCGGCAGCCGGAAGGTCTTGGCGGCAAAAGCGATCACCGACGGGTCGCGGTCGACGCCGATCACCTCCGCGCGGGGGTTGAGTTGCGCCAGAACGTATGTCACCTCGCCCGTCGCGCAGCCCATGTCCACGATCCGCGCGCCCGCGGGCAGCAGGAAGTGCGCGGAAATCCGCGCCGCCTTTTCCTCGATGAAATCCGGCAGCTCGATGGTCGTGCGCGGCCGCGCCGGATCGTCCTTCGCGCGCGCGGAGAAATTCCGGATGCTCGCGGCGACCTCTTCGTCGATTTCTGTTTTGTCGCCCGTTGCCACGATCCTGCCTTTAATGCCTGTCTGTAGATATCCTAATCCGCTATCTTAATACCGTCTTAATACGGAAAACAAGCCTTTTCAACAGTATAGCCTATTTTTACATCAATGCAGGACAGCTTGGAACAGTCAGCTCTTAGTCCTTAGGCATTTTTGTCTTTACCTGCTTTTTAAATAGTATCTATCTGCTTTTTCAAGGAGTCTTACATTTTCTCATAGACCGTTATATGATGAGTTGACAATATGAAAAAATTATTATAAAAAATCTGTTATTAAGATTATTTTTTAGAAAGGATTATTATGACAAACAATACCCATTCCTGCAAAGAAAGCTTCAATCGTCTTCGTCAAAAATTCGCCTCTGCAGCAAACGCACAGGGCCTGATGCACAAACTGGATTTTGAAGAAAATATAATGGCTCAACATGGCGGCAAAGCATCGTTGAATGCAGCTCTTATCAGAATTCTTGAAGAAAATGTCCCTCATGTCGAGCCGCATGTCGTCCTCGCCGCGACGCTGCTGACACTCCCCCCCGGCATGGTGAACGAACATCAGTA
>JAGXAX010000341.1 GCA_018971405.1 Alphaproteobacteria bacterium
GATGGTTGTGCACGAGGATCAGCGCCGTCGCGCCGAGATCCAGCGCGCGCTTGACGATTTCGCGCGGATAGACCGGCGTATGGTCGACGGTGCCGACCTGCTGCACTTCATCGGCGATCAGCTGGTTCTTGCGGGTGAGGAACAGCACGCGGAAATGCTCGCGCTTCTCGTGCGCCATGGCGACGTAGCAATAGTCGATCAGTTTCTGCCACGCGCCCAGGACAGGCTTCTTTTCGATGTCGCCGAGCAGCATCTTGCGCGTCAGCCCCTGCACCGCCTTGAACAGCACGGCGGCGTTCTCGCTCATGCCTTTGACTTTCTGCAATTCGGCGACGGGCGCGTTCAGGACGCCGGAGACGCCGCCGAATTCGGAAAGCAACTGCTTCGCCAGCGGCTTGACGTCGCGGCGCGGGATGGCCGCGAACAGCACGAGTTCCAGCAGTTCATAGTCCTGCAACCCGTCGAGGCCGGATTTCAAAAACCGCTCGCGCAGCCGGTCGCGATGGCCTGCGTGATGCGGAAGCGCCCTGTTCTTGTCTTTTTTTTCGGCGTCAGGCGTCATGTTTTTCACAGACAGTCATGTGTGGGCGGTCATATGTAGGGCGGTTTCGTATACCCCTTGGGCGAGAGCGTGAAGATCTCGTAGCCGGTGTCCGTCACGGCGAGAGAATGCTCGAACTGCGCGGAGAGCGAACGGTCTTTCGTCACCGCCGTCCAGCCGTCGTTGAGGATTTTCGTCTCCCAGCCGCCGGCGGTGATCATCGGCTCGATGGTGAATAACATGCCCTTTTTCAGCTTCAGCCCCGCGCCCGGTTCGCCGTAGTGCAAAACCGACGGCGCGCAGTGGAAAATCCTGCCGATGCCGTGGCCGCAGAAATCGCGCACGACGGAAAACCTCTTGCCCTCGGCGTAGCTCTGGATGGCGTGGCCGATGTCGCCGAGCGTCGCGCCCGGCTTCACGGCTTCGATGCCGCGCATCATCGCCTCGTAGGTCGTGTCGATGAGCAATTTCGCCTTGGTCGGCACCTTGTCGCCGACGTAAAACGTGCGGTTGGTGTCGCCGTGCCAGCCGTCGAGGATGACGGTGACGTCGATGTTGACGATGTCGCCATTCTCCAGCACCTTCGGCCCCGGAATGCCGTGACAGACCACATGATTGACCGACGTGCAGATCGACTTCGGGAAGCCGCGGTAGTTGAGCGGCGCCGAGACCGCGCCGTGATCGAGCGTGTATGCGTGGCAGAGCTTGTCGAGCTGCTCGGTCGCCACGCCCGGCTGCACGTAGGGCGTGATGAAATCCAGCACCTCCGCCGCCAGCCGCCCCGCCTTGCGCATGCCCTCGAAATCCGCCGGACCGTGCAGCGGGATGCTCCCGTCCATGTCGTCTTCGTCGCTATATGTAAATTTTTGTTTCTCGGTCATAAAGGACACCTTCACTCCGGTAAATTGGGCGCGATCAGTGCCGAAAACAAGAAAAATCTGTTATTATTTTGTTAACCATCTCGTGCGATACTGGAAGTAAGCTGAGATGACGAAAGAATCTCGTCAATTTTAAAGACCGGAGAGAATCTCATGGCCCTGATTATAGATTTGAAACCCAATGAACGGCTGATTATCGGCAGCGCCCTTGTGACGAACGACGAGGCGCGCACCCGCCTGCACATCGAAGGCTCCGCGCCCATTCTGCGCGAAAAAGACATCATGACCGAGGCGGAGGCCGACAGCCCCTGCAAAAAGGTCTACTTCACCGTGCAGCTCATGTATATCTCCGCCACGCCGGACAGCC
>JAGXAX010000342.1 GCA_018971405.1 Alphaproteobacteria bacterium
ATGCCATTTTCAACAGGACGCATGTTCGCGGGCATTTTCTCCTGCGCCCAGCCGCACGCGCCGCCCGTCACGATCGTCTTTCACGACAGCCCGCCGCGGATCGAGGCGGCGCAGCCGGCGGCACGCATGGAGAGCTTGAGAAAGAAATCCATCTCGCCGGATTACGGCGGCGCGTTCACGCAGGTCGACGGGCTGACGGACGGCACTTTCGGCATCAAATACGACCTCGACTTCACCGCCGTCGAGCAGATGATGCTGCACACGGCCTGCGTGCGGGCGAAAGACGCCCGCATCGCCGTCACCTACACGCCCGTGATCTATGTCAGCGACGTAGCCGCGCCGGGCAGCTGCCGCTACAAGGCGACGCTGGCGCACGAGATGCGCCACGTCGGCGCGGACATCGGCGACATCGAGGAATTCCTGCCGAAAATAAAGGCCGCCGCGGACGCCGCCCTCGCGCCGCAGCACGACCCGCGCCCCGTGAGCAAAAGCGCCGTCGTCGCCTTTCAGGCGGACGAATCCAAAAAACTTTCGGACGCCATCGGCAAAATCTCCGCCGCGCTGCAGCGCACCCGCCAGATCCGCCAGATGCAGATCGACACGCGGCGGGAATACGAGCGCCTGTCAAAAGCCTGCCCGCGCGGGCGCTAGATTTTTTCGCGCCGCGCCTCCCAGCGCACCGTCGCCGGCGACTGTCCCGTCCGGCCGGAAAGGACGATTTGCAGCGTCGGCACGGGATTTTCGTCCGCACCGGCATAAACGCTCTCTTCGATGGAAATGTCCGCCCCCGCCGCGCCGAACCGCCAGCAGAGGCCGCTTTTCGCGCACAGCACGACCGTGCCGTCCTCAAGCGACGCCTGAATGTCGGGATGCAAATGAAAACGCACGGCGAACGGCACGCCCGTCCGTCCGGCCAATTGCTCCTCGCCGCGCAGCGTCTCGCCCATGTCCAGCAGCTGCACGCGGCGGGTATAGTTGAGGCCGAAGCGCGGCGCATAGCCGTCGTGCGCCGCCTCGATCAGCGCGATCTCGGCGTTCTCCTCGCGGTTCGACCGCACATGCGGATAGCTGAACAGCGGGCTTTCCCCGTTGAAAGGGCAGGCGTTGCGGCTGTCCACGGCCAGCGCCGAGTGCGCGAGCGTCGAGCGCAGCACGCGTCGCCACTTGCCGTCCACGCCGGACGTGCCGCAATTGACGAACACGCGGTCGCGGCCGTACGAGTATTCGATGCTCAAAAGCCCCGCGTGGGCGCGGTCGCTGTAAGCCGAAGCCAGCGGCACGCCCGTGTCCATGATCACGCTGGAGCGCCCTTGGCAGATGCGCTCGTAGCCGCCCTGCGGCAGGGATTTCATCGCCCGTCCGCGCGCGGCGGAGCGCATCAGCGTCACGTCGCAAAGATGCGCGTTGCCCTCCTGCCCGCCGTTGAACTGGGCGAGGCCGCCGTCGCCGTGGCGGAAGAACTTCACCGCCGGCGTGGCCCTGTCGATCGCATGCTGAAGTTCCTCGGGCATTTCCAGCTTCGCGGCGATCAGCGCGGTGCGCAGGTCCACGAGGCACCGCAAAAATTCGAACGTCTGCTGCGGGCTGCGCGAGATATGCGTGCCGTCGGGCAAAATCTGCTCCCTGATCTGCGCGACGATGATGCCGAAAGCCTGTTCCAGCCGCGGCTCGCCGCCTTCCAGCGCGATGCCTGCATAGGCGAGGCCGCGCAGCGCCTGCATCAAAGGCAGGCCCGTCAATTGTCCGGGCAGCGCCTTTGAGAGATACCGCGCCTGACGCGACAGGC
>JAGXAX010000039.1 GCA_018971405.1 Alphaproteobacteria bacterium
TCCTCGACACGCTGCCGGTCAACGCCCATACCACGACGAGCGACGCGCTCTGGGCGGGCCTGCCGGTGCTGACCTGCGCCGGTGAAACTTTCGCGGGGCGCGTGGCGGGCAGCCTCCTTACCGCCATCGGCCTGCCGGAGCTGGTCGCGCATTCCCTTGAAGAATACGAGGCGCTGGCCTTGCAACTGGCGCAGAATCCGGAACAGCTCAAGGCCTTGCGCGAAAAGCTGGCGAAAAACCGCCTAACGACGCCGCTGTTCGACATCAAGCGCTATGTCGAAAATCTCGAAAGCGCCTACGAGACGATGTGGGGGATCTGGCAGGCGGGCGAGCCGCCGCGGGCGTTCAGGGTGGAAAAGAAAAAATCATGACGGATTTGCTGGAACAGGCGCGGGCGCTGCTCCCTTGCGCGCTCGCTGCAGGCGCAAGGGAGCTGGCGTACTTCCGCGAAGGCACGGAGGTGATCGACAAGGCCGACGGCTCGCCCGTCACCCGCGCCGACCGCGAGGCGGAGGAAATCATTTCAAAGGCGCTCGCGGATTTGTTTCCGCACATCCCGATGGTCGGCGAGGAATCGGTGGCGGCGGGCGTCATCCCCGACATTTCCGGCGGCACCTTCTGGCTGGTCGATCCGCTCGACGGCACCAAGGAGTTCATCACCGGCAGCGGCGACTTCACCGTGAACATCGCTTTGATGGAGGATTTCACGCCGGTCATGGGCGTGATTTACGCGCCCGTCGCGGACACGCTCTATTTCGGCGCGGCGGGCAAGGCCTTCATACGCGGGCAGGACGGCGTCGAAAAAAGAATTTCCGTTCGCGCTGCGCCGCCGGAAGGGCTGACCGTGGTGGCGAGCAAGCGCCACGGCGATCCCGCCGCGCTGGAGGACTTCCTCAAAGGCAAAAAGGTGGCGGAAGTGATCAGCCGCAGCAGTTCCCTGAAGTTTTGCAGCCTTGCTGCGGGCGAGGCGGATTTTTATCCGCGCCTCGGCCCGACCTGCGAATGGGACACGGCGGCGGGCGAGGCCGTCCTCCGCGCCGCGGGCGGACGCGTGGCAACGCTGGAAGACAAGCCTTTTTTATATGGCAAAATAACGCAGAAATTCCTGAATCCGGGGTTTATGGCCTTCGGTGCGGGCTGAAAACGCCCATTTTTATGTAGAAATATTGAATCCAGCGGGGCGATCTGATAATTTCCGGCCATGCAAGATCATCTCGACGAACTTGAATCGAAGACAATATATATTCTGCGCGAGGCGTATAACCGCATCAAGCCGCTTGGCATGCTGTGGTCGATCGGCAAGGATTCGACCGCGCTTCTGTGGTGCATCCGTAAGGCGTTCTACGGCCGCGTGCCGTTCCCGATGATCCAGCTTGATACCGGCATGGAAGAAGACGAGGTCTATGCCTTCCGCGACCAGCTGGTAAAGGATTGGGGCTTCGAGCTGAAAATCGAGCAATGCCCGCCGGAAGAACAGATGGACCAAACGCTGCCGCCCGCGACCCGCGCCGCCGCGCGCAAGACTGAAGGCCTCAAAAACCTCCTTGCCCGTGAAAAGTACAAAGGCGTGATCGTCGGCATCCGCCGCGACGAGCAGAGCATGCGGGCGAAAGAGCGCGTTTTCTCGCCGCGCCGGTTCGACGGCACATGGGACTACAAAGACCAGCCCGCCGAGTTCTGGGATCAATACAAAACCGACTTCCCCGAAGACACGCATGTGCGCATCCACCCGATTTTGCACTGGCGCGAAATCGACATCTGGCGCTACACGCAGCGCGAGAACATTCCGATCGTGCCGCTGTATCTGGCGCGGAATGGCATGCGCTTCCGTTCGCTTGGAGAAAAGAACATCACCTTCCCGATCAAGAGCAATGCTTCCACCATCGAGGAAATCATCGCCGAGCTGGAAACGACAAAAACCTCCGAACGCGCCGGACGTTCCATGGACAGCGAGACCGAGGACAGCTTCGAGCGCCTCAGGCAATCGGGGTATATGTGATGACGCAGCAAGCTGAAAAAGTCGGCGTTGTCATCGTCGGTCATGTCGATCACGGCAAATCGACGCTGATCGGCCGCCTGCTGCACGATACCGACAGCCTGATGGACGGTAAACTCAAGGAGGTTCAGGAAAGCTGCAAGCGCCGCAATGTGCCGTTCGAATGGTCGTTTTTGCTCGATGCTTTTCAGGCCGAGCGCGATCAGGCCGTCACCATCGACACGACGCAGATCTGGTTCAAAAGCAAAAAACGCCCTTACGTCATTATCGACGCGCCGGGGCATCGCGAATTTTTGAAGAACATGATCTCCGGCGCGGCCTTTGCCGATGCCGCCATTCTCGTCGTCGACGCCGCCGAGGGCGTGCGCGAACAGACCAAGCGCCATGCCTATCTCCTGCATCTGCTGGGGCTGAAGCAGGTCGTGGTTGCGATCAACAAAATGGACGCCGCCGGTTACAATGAAAAACGCTTCAATGACGTGAAAGCGGAAATCACGGCTTATCTTTCCGGCATCGACGTTGTGCCTCGGGCGATCCTCCCCATCGCCGCGCGTGAAGGCGATAATATCGCCAAAAAATCGGATAAAATGCCATGGCACAAAGGCTTGTCCTTACTGGAACAACTCGATGCTTTCTCGCCCGCGCAGCCGCCGGTGGAAAAACCCCTGCGCTTTCCGGTGCAGGACGTTTACCGTTTCGACGAACGCCGCATCATCGTCGGGCGCATCACGTCCGGCGTTGTGCGCAAGGGCGATGTGCTGACGTTTTCGCCGTCGAACCGCACGGCGACGGTCGTTTCCATCGAGAAATGGAACGCGCCGCACGAAATTCTCTCCGCGCAGGCGGGCGAGTCGGTCGGCATCACGCTTGACCAGCCGATCTATGCCGCGCGCGGCGACGTTGCCAGCCACGCCGACAAGACGCCGATGCTGACCCACGATTTCCGCGGCAACATCTTCTGGCTCGGCAAGGAGCCCCTGCGCGCCGGAAAGCGCTACAAGATCAAGCTCGCGACGGCGGAGGCGACAGTGACGGTGCAGTCGATCGACCGCGTGATCGACACGGGCGATTTGACGCGGACGGAAAAAGATTTCGTTTCCGCCAACGAGATGGCGATGGTCACGTTCCACAGTCGCGAGACGATCGCGCTCGACCCCTTTGCGGACAATCATGAAACCGGCCGCGCCGTCATCATCGAAAATCAGGACGTTGTCGGCGGAGGCATCCTCAATATGGACGGGCTGGCCGATCTCCGTCTGCAGCGTCAGGCAGCGCAGGAAAACCTTCATGCCGTCGATCACCTGCTGACGGCGGGCGACCGTGCTTTGCGCAACGGCCATCGCGGCATGGTGGCGTGGCTGACGGGGCTTTCCGGCGCGGGAAAATCGACGCTTGCCATGCGCGTCGAGGGCGCCTTGCATGCCAAAGGTATGCAAACTTATGTCCTGGATGGTGATAATGTAAGGCGCGGGCTCAACGCCGACCTCGGCTTTTCCGCCAAAGACCGCAGCGAGAACATCCGCCGTGTCGGCGAAGTGGCGGCGCTGATGGCTGACGCGGGGCTGATCGTCATCACCGCCTTCATCTCGCCGTTCGTCGCCGACCGCCGGAGCGCGCGCGCGGCGGCAGGAGAAGGTTTCCATGAAATCCACGTCAAGGCCGACCTTTCAACCTGCGAAAAGCGCGACCCCAAGGGCCTCTACAAAAAGGCCCGCAGCGGGAAGATCGCCGAATTCACCGGCATCACCTCGCCTTATGAGCCGCCGGAGACACCGGAACTGGTTGTTGACACGGGGGGGCACGACGTCGATGAGTGCGTCGGCATGATCGTCGATCATATTCTCAAGCATGCGCGCATTTCCGCGGCGCGGAACCCGCAGTCCGCGCGCGCCGAAAGCTAGAGCCGGGATCAGGCTATTCTTTCTGGCAACAGACGCCGCTGGCGGGCGGAGTGCAGCCCGCGCCCGCGAACGGCATCCAGCCGCCCGGACAGACGTTCTGAACAAAGGGCGCGACCATGTTGGGCGGAATGATGATCGTCGGCATGGTCGCCGCGTGCCAGACGAGAAGATCGTCGTAAGCGTTGGCGCCGACAGTGCTGTTCAGCATGGTCGAGACGAACTTCGGCGTGGGCAGGGTGCAGTTCGTCGTTTCGACGGCGCCGCCGGGGCAGGCGACGCCTTGCTTGCCGGCCAGGGTATAGGCGCCCGCGCCGTCCGGCCCGTAGCTGAGGATCACGTATTGCGCGCTTTGGGGCGGCACGGGGATGCTGTTTCCGCCGCTGTCCACGACGTCGATTGACCCCAGCGTCGCGGCGTATTGCTTGGCGGTCGTCAGCCAGTCGGTGACGGCGTAGGTGAAGCGGTCCCCCCAGGCGTCGGCGATATCCGTGTCCGGCAGGTTGAGCGTGCGAACCGGCACCGCGCCGATGACGATATAGCCTGTGGTGTTCGTCCCGGATATTCTTCCCGTCGTCCGGAACGTGCCCGTCGCGGCGCCTGCGTTCTGGTAGCAGTCCGCATTCGCGCCGGAATAGGCGGTGGTATCGGTCAGTTCCCTGCCGAACGTCGTCGTGTCCTGCGTGTCGGTGAACGAGGCGGGGCAGGGCAGGGCGTTGTTGATAGTGAGATAGGCGATGAGCGCGTTGTCGATCTCCGTCATGCGCGACTGGGTCGTGATGATGCGTGATTCCTTCATGTAGGACAGCAGCATCGAGGCGGCCGCCGCGATCAGAAGCCCGCCGATGATGAGGACGATCGCCACTTCCAGCAGCGTGAAACCGGCGGTAGGAGATTTATATTTTTTCATAAAATCCATGCCTTTTCAGGTATTTGCGAGAAAACTGACTGCCCCATTATAATGCATTTTAACGGTTTTTAACCTAATTTAATTGTATAATAAAAAGGTAAACAGACTCTTTCGCCGGAAGGCCTGCCGGATCGTATCTGTTTATCGGGGGTTGGCAATGAAATATCATAATGCTGCAAAAAATGCGCGTTGCGGAGTAAAAGGCATCGGCCTGATAGAAATGAGCTTCTTCATCCTCGCCATGGGGATGACGGTTGCCGCGGGCGCGCCGATCTACAAGGAATATAACGTCAACAAGCGCATGAACGAGACGAACGCCGCCGTCGCCAACGCGCAGGCGGCGCTGACCGCGTTTTACCAGCAAAACGGCTATTACCCCTGCCCGGCGCCGCGCAATGTCGCGGTGGATCATGCAGGCTTCGGCGCCTCGGTGGATTGCAGCCAGCCTGCGGTTCCTCCCGGCACGGTCAGCGCGCAGGGGCGGGTGATCAACGGCACGCCGTGGAAGGTGCGCATCGGCACGCTGCCTGTGCGCACGCTCGGCTTACCGGACAAGGCGGTTATGGACGGCTGGGGTCATCTTCTCACCTATGCGGTGACGGAAAACTACACCCTGCCGCCGGTGCCCTCGCAGCAAAAGGATCTTCTGCACGGCGCCATCACGATTGTGGACAGCAACAATAATTCCGTGACGACCAATAATGGCGTCGCCGTATACGTCGTCGTCGCGGCGGGGGAGGACGGGCGCGGCGCCTATAACATCAACGGCCAGCAGCCGGTGGCCTGCCCCGCTTCCGGCCTCGTGGCCGAAAACTGCAACGACGACGCGACGTTCCGCGCCACGACGCTGCAATCCATGAACGGGCAGCAAAGCTTCACCAACCTGCTGGCCTATGGTGCCGACCCCTGCAACCTGACGGGCGGCGGCGGCAACAACATCGGCAACGTCACGTTTTTCGTCGATAACAGCGGCAGTATGGCGACAAGGGACGTCACCACCACCGGCGGACCCAATATCTCCCGCATGCAGGCGGTGCACCAGGCTCTGACGACCGTCATTCCCTCCCTGATCACCCAGAAATCCCAAAACGACCCGACCAACCTCGTGGGCGTCGCCAACTTCTCGACTTATTGCGCGGGCATCGCCACCAGCTGCAACGGCAATGTCAATAACGGAGGCTGTCTCGTTCCCCACAATCCTCCAACTCTGGCGGATACGCAATGCCTCTATAACGGCGCCAATAATTCGGCGGGGTATAGCACATCCGACATTTCAGGCGCCCTTAGCGCTTCCACGTCGGCGAATATAGCGTCCGGCACCTATCAGACCGTCTCCAACAATCTGGTCAATAAGGTGAACGCGATGCAGCCGACTGGCGATACGCCGCTTTATACTTCGATGGTAGACACGGTGACGGCCATGCAGAACGGGCAGCCGAACAAACCCAACCTTCTAGTCGTCGTCTCCGACGGCGGCGACAATACCAGTAATATTTCCAATACGACGATGATCAACACGCTGGCCACCAAATATCCCAACCTGAAGGTCGACTTCGTGTTCGTGGGGGGGAAGCAGGACTGCGCCTCTTGCGTGCAGGCCGCCATTTTCGGAAAGACGCCGCAGGGGAACCAGTTGAAGGGGAACTTTATCGCCGTGCAAAACTCCCAGAAGATCCTGGATGGCCTGCAAGGCGCCGTGAACTCGTGCCCGTAGTCTTTACGGGCTTGCTTTTGCGGGCGCGAGGGGTATGATTGGCTCGAATTCCCTTGGGGAGAAGGGCTGATCATGACAGACCAGATGAAAATACCGGCAGAGGAAGAGTTGCGGAGGCGCAACCGCCGTTTTGGCATCGTGCTCGGCGCCATCGTGGCGGGGATCTTCGTTCTCACCTTCGCGATCGCGATTTTCATTCATTATGCGGATGCGCACCATGTCGCCGGCGGATCTTAAGCGCGGACTGGCCGCGGTCGTTTTTGCGGGTTTCATCCTGATGGGGCTGGCGGGCTGCCATTCCAAAGACGACTGGAACAACACAGACATGACGGGCAGCCTGCCGCGCCTTGCCTTCACCATGGCGCGCGCCCGCGACGGGAGGACGGTCACGGCGGAGGATTACCGCGGCAAGGTCGTGCTGCTTTATTTCGGCTACAGTTCTTGCACCGACGCCTGCCCGCGGACGCTGTCTTCCCTTGCCGACGTTTTAAAAGAGATGAAGGGCAGGGCGCATGACGTGCGCGTGCTGTTCGTCACGGTCGATCCGGAGCGCGACACGCTGGCTGTTCTGAAACGCTACGAAGCCCTTTTCGGGCCGGAATTCGACGCCCTGCGCGGCACGCCGGACCAACTCGCGGCCTTGGCGCGCCGCTACCGCGTCTCCTATTCCGTGACGCCGGCGAAAGACGGCAAGCCT
Organism: Alphaproteobacteria bacterium; assembly: GCA_018971405.1. GTDB lineage: Bacteria > Pseudomonadota > Alphaproteobacteria > Micavibrionales > UBA2020 > PALSA-926. The sequence goes on from JAGXAX010000039.1 coordinate 7,216, forward strand.
TATATCGTGACGCACAGCGCCGGTGTTTACGTTTTTGGCCGCGATGGCAGCATACGGCTGCTGTTGTCGAAGCTGGAGGGCGACAGGCCGGATATCGCCGGCACGGCGGCGGATCTTACGCGACTTGCGGACTGGAAGTAGGCGCGGTTTTATTTTCTTTTTTCTCTTCCGATAATCTATAAAAGTTCAGCACTGTAATAAAACCGATGATGCTCATCATGCTGGGCGGATCCCAGCTGATGATGCCGCCGATGTGCTGATCGGTGACGGCGCTGATCGCGGGGTAAAGCCGTCCGCAGAGGTTGTAATAGGGATAGATGTCGCGATCGGAAAAGGCCATGAGGGCGCCGAGGATGATCTGCGGAAACATCACGACGATGCTCAAAACCGCCCGTACGGCGAATGAGACGCGCGCCGGAGGGCTCGGGCGCCGGTCGAGCACCAGCGTCCAGAAGAGGAGGCCGTCGATCGTCATGCTGGCGTTCATCAGGAAATAAAGCAGCGGATCCGTCATGGCGCGGAAATTGACGGCGGGGATCAGCCAGAAATAAAACAGGCCGGAGAACAGGAACGCCGCCAGTACGGGCTGCTGAAGGAGACGCACGGCGGCCGCGGAAAAGCGGTGGTCTGCGATGCGCCGCACCCAGCGCGGCATGCCCCGCCGCAACGTTTCTCCCGCACCGCTGAGCGCGATCAGGAAAGGGCCCTCGTGATGCATGATAACATGCTGGATGCGGTCAAGAAAGAACATGTGCTGCGCCATGAAGTCGAAATGCGTTTGCAGCACGATGTAAATCAGCGCAAGGCCGAGCAGGAAGGAGATGACGCGCCACCGCGGCAGGCGCTCCTGCGGGGCCGCGGCGGCCAGGCCACGAAAAAACCACAGCGTGGCGAAAGCGGTCGCCAGATATTCGCCCCACGAGAAGTCCCATGGCATCCAGACCGGCTGGAAGGCGGGATGCACGGCCGAGACCCAGCACAAAACCGCGCCGCCGGCAAGGAGGGCGGCGGATTGCAGCATATGCGGGGCGTTGACGGTCGGTTTTTCCATGATGACGGTGATCATATTGCGGGAGCAGTGCTTTGTCGATAGGCTGTCATATAAAGAAAGGCTGTGGGTTTTATGATGTTCAAAAAAATGGTGTTTCTGGCCGCGGTCTTTTCCATTTTCCTTTTGCCGCCGCCACGCGCTGCCGCGGCAAAGGTTTACGGCCTGGCCGCGCAGGGCCTGCCGCTGGGCGACGGACGCGTTTCCGGCGCGCCGCAGCGGGGGTATGTGTATGCCTGCCAGACGAAGTTCCGTGGCCATGGCGCGGCGCATGCCGGCGGCTGGATCCACGGGAAAACATGGGATATGACGCAAAAAATAGCCGTGGAAGGCGTCGTCGTCTGGCCGGATGCGCAATTTTCAGTGACGGTTGCGGGCGACAGGCGGATCATCGCGGGCAACGGCCTGCCCATCGATGCGCAAACCGGCGTTTTTCCGATACGGACGGACGACCCGGCCTATGCGATCGACCGCAACCCCAATTTCATCCGCCCGCAGCGGATCGATCTTGCCCTGCCGTTGCATCCCGAAGTCGCCGCCGCGCCGTCCTGCGTGCCGATGGGCATGGTCGGCGTGATGACCAATGGCGTGGCGCTGTTTAACGCGCTCGACGCCGCGGGGCGCGACGCCGTTGCGCACGAGGTGCAGGACAAATGCAACGGCCATCCGGCGCGCGACGGCATGTACCACTATCACGGCCCCAGCCCTTGCGTGCAGGGTTGGAACGGCGATGCGCGGGTGATCGGCTTCGCGCTGGACGGCTTCCCCGTCACCGGGATGTTCGACATGCACGGGCGCGAACTGACGAACAAAGATCTCGATGCCTGCCACGGTCGCGTCGGGACGGTCATGGAGGGCGGACGGGAGTTGACGACATACCACTACGTGATGACACGCGAATATCCTTATTCCATCGGCTGT
>JAGXAX010000040.1 GCA_018971405.1 Alphaproteobacteria bacterium
ACCGGCGGCAACGTGCGCGAGCCGCGCAACCGCCGCGCCCAGATCACGTTCGAATAAGCTCATGTACAGTTCGACTACCGGCAGCGTTACCGTCTCCGTCGAGCCGACCTATCTCCGCCGGGAATCTTCGCCGGAGCAGAGCCTTTACGTCTGGTCCTACAAGGTGCGGATCGAGAACAACGGCGCGCGGCAGCTGCAGCTCAAAACCCGCACGTGGAAGATCACCGACGCCTACGGACGCGTGCAGGAAGTCCACGGCAAAGGCGTCATCGGCGAGCAGCCGGTGCTGAAGCCCGGCGCGGTTTTCGAATATACCAGCGGCACGCCGCTGCCCACGCCGGACGGCATCATGACCGGCTCCTACGCCATGGAAACAGACGACGGCGCGCTGCTGCACGTTGCCATCCCCGCGTTTTCCCTGCACACGCCGGAAAGCGCCAAAAGGCTGCACTGAAAAACATTCAGATATCGATATCCTGCGCGAACCGCGCGTTTTCCTGGATGAAGGCGAAACGCGCCTCGGGGTTTTTGCCCATCAGGCGGTCGATCAATTGAGCCGTTCCGCCTTCGGCTTTTTTGAAAGCATCGCCGCTTCGTTCGGCTTCCGGCAAAACAACGCGCAGCAGGCCGCGTTTTTTCATGTCCATCGTCGTTTCCTTCAGCTGCGCCGCGGGCATCTCGCCGAGGCCCTTGAAGCGGCTGATCTCGACTTTCTTGCGCCCCTTGAAGACGGTTTTCATCAGCTCGTCCTTGTGCGCGTCGTCGCGGGCGTAAACGCTTTCGCCGCCCGCGCTCAAACGGTAGAGCGGCGGCAGCGCGAGATACAGGGCGCCCGCCTCGATCAGCCCGCGCATCTCCTGATAGAAGAGCGTGATGAGCAGCGAGGCGATGTGCGCGCCATCGACGTCGGCGTCGGTCATGATGATGACGCGCTCGTAGCGCAGCTTGTCGATGTTGAAGTCTTTCCCCGTGCCGCAGCCGAGCGCCTGAATGAGGTCGGAAATTTCCTGATTGGCGCGGATTTTGTCGGATGTCGCGTTGGCAACGTTCAGCACCTTGCCGCGCAGCGGCAAAATCGCCTGCAGCTCGCGGTTCCGCGCCTGCTTGGCCGAGCCGCCGGCGCTATCTCCCTCGACGAGGAAAATCTCCGTTCCTTCCGAGGTCTTCTTCGCGCAGTCCGCGAGCTTGCCGGGCAGGCGCAATTTGCGCGTCGCGGACTTGCGCGACATTTCCTGCATTTCCTTGCCGCGCTTACGTTCTTCCGCGACGTTGATGAGGTAATCCAGCAGGTATTTGCTCGATGCGGGGTCGCCCGTCAGCCAGTGCTCGAAGTTGCTTTTAACCGCGTTCTCGATCAGCCTTGTGGCGTTGGCCGAGGTCAGCTTTTCCTTGGTCTGCCCCTGAAACTGCGGGTCGCGCAGGAATATGGAGAGCAGCGCCGTCGCCGAACCGAAAATGTCGTCCGGCGTCAGGATGCCGGTTTTCTTGTTGTTGATCAGGTCGCCATAACTCTTGAGCGCCTTGGAGAGCGCCCCGCGCAGCCCCTGCACGTGCGTGCCGCCCTCCGGCGTCGGGATGGTGTTGCAATAAGAGCTGAGGAAACCCGCCGTCTCCTCTTCCGTCCAGCCGATGGCGAATTCGCAGCGTCCAAGCCCGTCGGGAAACTCGACCGCGCCGTAAAACGGCTTCGGCGTCAGGGAGGTTTTCCCCTCAAGCAATGAATAAAGATAATCGAGTATCCCGTTCGGGAATTTTATTATATCGTCTTCCGGGACGCCATCGGTGTCCTTCAGCAAAACAGGCGCGCAATGCCACGCGATCTCCACGCCCTTGTAGAGGTAGGCCTTGGAGCGCGCCAGCTTGTAGATGGTCTTCGGGCTAAACTCCGCCCCCTCACCGAAAATCTCAAGATCAGGCACAAAACTGATTGATGTACCTTTGTTTTTTGTCGTACCAACTTTTTTGAGTTTGGACTGCACATGCCCACGGCTATACTTTTGTTCATAAAGCGTACCGTCCCGCGCCACCTGCACGGTCATTTCACTGGAGAGCGCATTGACGACCGAGGAGCCGACCCCGTGCAGCCCGCCCGAGGTATTGTAGACCTTGCCGCTGAACTTGCCACCGGAGTGGAGTGTCGTGAAAATGACCTCCAGCGCCGACTTGTCCGGAAACTTGGGGTGCTTGTCCACGGGAATGCCGCGGCCATTATCGCTAATCAAGACACGATTATCTGTATCGAGACTGATTTCGATACGCGAGGCGAAACCGGCGACCGCCTCGTCCATGGCGTTGTCGAGGATTTCGCTGACGAGGTGGTGCATCGCCGCCTCGTCGGTACCGCCGATGTACATGCCGGGGCGCTTCCGGACGGGCTCCAGCCCTTCCAGAACTTCGATATCCGCCGCCGAGTAACCGCCGTTTTTCTTCAAGTTATCCTTCATAAAGGCCTACATTACTTACTTCATGGCGCAAAGGCAACATCCTATGCGCGGCCTTGATAACATTGTATGCGCGGCCTTGCCGCGGGGCGAATTCTGTGGATATAGTACTGGCATGTCGTACGAAAAACCGGACTATGACAGCAGCCCCGCCCTCCGCACCATCGCCATGCCGGCGGATGCGAACGCCAACGGCGACATTTTCGGCGGCTGGCTGCTTTCGCAGATGGACCTCGCGGGCAGCGTCATCGCCACGCAGACCGCCAAGTCGCGCGTGGCGACGGTCGGCATAGAAGCCATGAGCTTCGCGCGCCCCGTGTTCGTCGGCGACGAGGTCAGCTGCTATTGCAAGACGCTGCGCATCGGCAACACCTCGATCACCGTCCACATCGAAAGCTGGGCGCGCGGCCGGCAGGACGAAACCGCCCGCAAGGTCACCGAGGGCAATTTCACCTACGTGGCCATCGGCGAAAACCGCACCCCCATCCCCGTCGTACGCAAATAGAGGACCGCCATGAAGCTCTCCAGAACCGTCGCGCTGGCCTGCATGATTTTCTTCACAACGGCCGTCGTTTTTCCCGGCGCGGCCGACGCGGGCTGGTTCGGCGGGCTTTTCGGGAAGAAAGCGGCGCCCACAGCGCCTTCTCTCGCCGATATCTACCCCGTCCAGAACGAGCAGAGCTTCGAAAACGTCGCCAAAGTCTTCCACAAGATCCCGTTCAACAACCCCGAGCTCGAATACAGCATCCTGCTCCCGAAGGACTGGCAATCCAAGGACGCCATCCAGTCCGCCCCCCTCGGGAACCTCGGGCACGAGATCATCAGCGAGGTCGCACGCTACCAGAGCCCCGTCATCAATACGATGACCGCCGTCGTGGTCATCCAGTCCATCCAGCTCGACCACGAAATCACCGCGAAAGACTGGCTCAGGAACTACGTCTACAGCAACAGCTGCACGATGCAGGGAAAAATGACGGCCGCCGGCGACAAGCGGGCCGAGGCCAACTGCATCACCACCACCAACGGGAACGTCCTCTACACCCACGCGCTGGCAGCGATCAACGGCAACAATCTCCTGCTCGTCGAGTTCCAGACCCCGCTTTATCTCACGGGCCCGCTGGAATTCCTGGCGAAGAAGGCGCTGGACAGCTTCAAGTTCATCCTCGTGACGGCGCGCCCGATCGAAAACCAGAAGGTCTTCAGCTTCGCCAACGCGGTCAAATTCTCCTATCCCGCCTCCTGGACGCCCAACGCGCTTGACATCGGCGACAACAACAGCATGTCCATGCAGCTTTTCAACGAAAGCAAGGGCAAGGGCAAGAAAAAACAGATCAACGGCATGATCCGCTTCGTCGTCATCAGGCGGGATTCGGAAACGTCGCTGCGCAAGGCGGCTTTCAAGCTGAAAGACTACTTCAACAACTTCCTCGGTCTGGACTTCAAGAAGCTGGTTTCATCCCAAAGGCCGCCCGCCGCGAGCCGCTTTGTCTTCGCGCGTGACGAGATATATCAGGTATCCACAAAAAACGCGACCACGCACGATCAGGAAGTCCGTCTCGTCACCCTCGGCAGCAAGAGCTGGTATGTCTTCGCCTTCCTGCTGACGCCGGAAGCGGACGACAACTTCTACACCTGGGCCTGCAATACGCGCGCCTTCGACATGGTCGTCAAGAGCATCCACTGACGCGCGCGCGGGGCGGAAGAAGGGCCAGACGCCCTCTCCCGCCCGCCGTGCTTTTTCAAACGGAATAGTACATCGAGAATTCGATCGGGTGCGGCATGGTTTCGTAAGCCATCACTTCCGCCATGCGCAGATCGATATATCCATCGATAAAGTCCTTGGTGAAAACGTCCCCTTTGAGCAGGAAGGCGTGGTCGTCGCGCAGCGCATCGAGCGCTTCCCGCAAGCTGCCGCAAACCGTCGGAACTTTCGCCAGCTCTTTCGGCGGCAGCTCGTAAAGGTTCTTGTCGATCGCCTGACCGGGGTGGATCTTGTTGCGGATGCCGTCGAGGCCCGCCATCAGCATCGCCGCAAAAGAGAGATAGCTGTTGGCGGCGGGGTCGGGGAACCGCACTTCCACGCGCTTGCCCTTGGGGTTCGCCGAGAAAGGAATACGGCATGACGCCGACCGGTTGCGCGCCGAATAGGCCAGCAGCACCGGCGCCTCGTACCCCGGCACGAGACGCTTGTAGCTGTTCGTGGTCGGATTGGTGATGGCGTTCAGCGCCTTGGCGTGCTTGATGATGCCGCCGATGTAGTAAAGGCAGGCGTCCGAAAGGTCGGCGTAGCCCGCTCCCGCGAACAAAGGCTTCGCGCCCTGCCACAGCGACTGGTGGACGTGCATGCCCGAGCCGTTGTCGCCGAAGACCGGCTTCGGCATGAAGGTCGCCGTCTTGCCGTAGGCGTGCGCGACGTTGTGCACGACGTATTTGTAGAGTTGCAGGTTGTCCGCGCTGCTGACCAGCGTGGAGAACTTGATGCCCAGTTCGACCTGCGACGGCGCGACTTCGTGGTGGTGCTTCTCGACCTCGACGCCCATGCCGGCCAGAACGGTCAGCATCTCCGCGCGGATGTCGTTGGAGCTGTCCACCGGCTGGACGGGGAAATAGCCGCCTTTCACCCCCGGACGGTGGCCAAGGTTGCCCTCCTCGTATTTCGTGCCGGAATTGTAAGGCCCTTCGCGGCTGTCGATCTCGTGGCTGACCTTGTTCATCTTCACGTCGATGCGCACGTCATCGAAGATGAAGAACTCGGCTTCGGGGCCGAAGAAGGCCTTGTCGGCGATGCCGCTGGATTTCAGATATACTTCCGCCGCCCTGGCGATGGAGCGCGGGTCGCGCGTATAGGGCGCGCCGGTCGAAGGCTCGTAGACGTCGCAGAAAACGTTCATCGTCGGCTGCGCCGTGAAAGGGTCGATCTGCGCCGTGGCGAGGTCCGGCATCAGGATCATGTCGGATTCGTTGATGTCCTTCCACCCCGCGATGGACGAGCCGTCGAACATGACGCCGTCATGCAGCAGCGCCTCGTCGATGGTGGAGATATGCTGCGCCGTGTGCTGCAGCTTGCCGCGGATATCGGTGAAGCGGAAGGACACATACTGGATGTTGTTCTCCTTCAGCGCTTTCAAAAAGGCCGCTGTGTTCGACGCCTTCGCGCCGGTTGTTTTCTTCTCTTTCTTCGCCATGATTTTTTCTCCTTGGTTCTGGCCGGGGTTGTTTTTTTATATCGCCTCTTTGCCGCGCTCGCCGGTGCGCACGCGGATCACGTTCTCGATCGCGCTCACGAAAATCTTCCCGTCGCCGATGCGTCCGGTCCGCGCCGCGTTCTGGATCGCCTCGACGACGTCGTCGGTCTGGCTGTCCTCGATCACGACCTCGATCTTGACCTTGGGCAGGAAATCCACCTTGTATTCCGCGCCGCGATAAAGCTCCGTGTGGCCCTTCTGCCGCCCGAAGCCGCGCACCTCGGTCACTGTCATGCCGGTGACGCCCGCGGCGCTCAAGGCTTCCTTCACTTCGTCGAGCTTGAACGGCTTGATGATGGCTTCGATTTTTTTCATGCGTCCTATCCTGAAAAAGACACCTTTTGTTTGCACAGACTATGCCAGTTTTTTTGTCACGCTAACGGATTGGAATATAATGAAATATTTTTTATACAGACCGGATTTCCCGCCCAAAAATCAGGCGCCTGCCCAAATTTTGTGCTTTGTCTTCCGTTTATGTGTTATGGTCTTGACGCTTTGCGCATAAAAGCGGTATAGGCATTGTCCTGCACGTCCGCGTGCGGGCTTTTATGGCGGCTGTAGCTCAGCGGTAGAGCGCCTGGTTGTGGTCCAGGATGTCGTGGGTTCGATCCCCATCAGTCGCCCCATTTCTTAACTCTAAACCGGTTCTTTCTCGTTCCTGTTGCTGGCAGGGCGGCTGGAAATGCTGTTGGCCACGTATTCCTTGTAGCCCGCGACGATGTCCTGCTTCGTGCATTCCTTCTCGATGTCGATGACGGTGCCGTCGGGCAGGTTGAGGCGGGCATCCATATCCATCTCGCGCATCATATCGACGATCGAAACGGCAAGTTTCTCAATGACAAAGCCGCTCTCCGGCGTAAAATCCAGCACATCGTCTTTTTCGCTGTCCGACATATGTTCCCTTATATCCGGCGCCCGTCGCAGCTTTACTGTAGCATACTCACGCCGCATTCGTTTAAAAATATGAAAAATACTTGCGTTTTTGTGCAAAAAAGGTATAGTGCAGCCGTTATGAATACGCTCGGTTTCGACAAGGCTCCCAAGGATACCCGTGTCGTCGTCGCCATGTCCGGCGGCGTCGACAGCTCTGTCGTGGCTTCACTGCTGCACGAACAGGGCTACGAGGTGGTCGGCATCACGCTCCAGCTTTACGACCACGGCGAGGCGCTCAAGAAAAAAGGCGCCTGCTGCGCGGGACAGGACATTCACGACGCCAAGCGCGTCGCGGAAAAGATGGGCTTCGAGCATTACGTGCTCAACTACCAGAGCAAGTTTCAGGACAGCGTGATCGAGGATTTCGTCACGAGCTACCTCAAGGGCGAAACGCCGATCCCCTGCGTGCGCTGCAACCAGAACGTCAAGTTCAAGGACCTGCTGGCGACCGCGCGCGATCTCGGCGCGGACTGCATGGCGACGGGGCATTACATCCGGCGCGTCGTCAACGCCGACGGCAAGGCGGAACTCCGCCGCGCCATCGACGCGCACAAGGACCAGAGCTATTTCCTCTTCGCCACGACGCAGGAGCAACTCGATTTCCTGCGCTTCCCGCTGGGCGGCTGGTCAAAGGACATGACGCGGCAACATGCGGAACGCCTCGGCCTCATCGTCGCCGACAAGCCGGACAGCCAGGACATCTGCTTCGTGCCCAACGGATCTTACGCCCGCGTGGTGGAGAAGTTCCGCCCCGGCGCGCTGCAAAACGGCGATATCGTGCATATCGACGGGCGCGTTCTGGGGCAGCACAACGGCATCATCAATTACACCATCGGCCAGCGGCGCGGCATCGGCATCGGCGGCGGCCATACCGAGAACAACACGCCGCTGTTCGTCGTCGGCCTGCGGCCTGACAAAAATCAGGTTGTCGTCGGGCCGTATGAAGCCCTCGCCCGCGACATGGTTTTCCTCAAGGATTGCAACTGGCTTGCCGATATTCCGCCGGAAGGGCTCGCCGTGGATGTCAAGCTGCGCTCGACGCAATCCGCCATGCCCGCCACGCTGTTCGGCGACAAGGTCATGCTGAACGAGCCCGCTTTTGGCATCGCGTCGGGGCAGGCCTGCGTCTGCTACGCGGGCGACCGCGTCATCGGCGGCGGCTGGATCACGGCCACGGAAAACACGAAAATGGCGGACGCCGCCTAAACCAGATCATCCAGCTTTGGCGGATGATAGTCCGGGCCTTTCAGAATTTTTCCGTCCGCGCGGAAAACCGGCTTGCCGTCCGCGCCGAACTTCGAAAGGTTGCTCTCGTGCACGCGGCCGAACACTTCGTCGATCGGCAGGCCGAAAGTCACCGCCATGCCGCTCAGCACATATTGCACGTCGGCCATTTCCTTCATCAGGTTGGCTTTGGTTTCACGTGTCACGCCGCCCTTTTGCGCAATCTCGTCAATGCCGCGCGCGATTTCCGCCTGCAGTTCCGCCAGTTCCTCCGCCAGCAGGCGGTCGCGAAACGCCAGCAGTTCCGCCGAGAACGGCGCATCCACCGCCGATCCCGTCGCGGCATGAAAATCCCGCACTTTCGCCTCGTATTCGTTCATGCGGCCGAAATTATATAATTTTAGCTTGTAAAGCAATGTCTTAAAGAACTTGACAGAACGCCCGCGAACAGGCATAAAATGCATCACACCTAACATGGCGGGGTAGCTCAGCGGTAGAGCGGAGGAATCATAATCCTTGTGTCGCCGGTTCAATCCCGGCCCTCGCTACCATTTTCCCGCTCCGCCGGAACCCTGCAGAGAGTGAAACCCAAGGCGCAAAATTACATGTACAAACCACGCCTCCCGCTATCTGCCGTTTTCATCGCAACGCTTCTCCTGTGCGGCTTTTCAAACCCCCGTTTTGCCGCAGCGCAGGATGCCGCAGCGGCTTACGGCGTGCAGGACTTCAGCGCGCGCGACCCGTTCCAACCCGTCAACAAGGCCGTCTTTGCCTTTAATCTGGAGGCCGACAAGCTCGTTTTCAGGCCGATCGAGCGGCAATATTCGAAATTGCCGGACACGGTGCGCGACGGCGTCAACAACTTCATGCAAAATCTGGGCGAACCTTTGAATTTCATCAACGGCGTCCTGCAGTTGAAGCCCCGCATCGCCATGACGGCGGCGGGAAGGTTCTTCCTCAACACGACCGCCGGCATCGCGGGATTCAGGGACTACGCGCAAACCAAAGGCTTCAAATACCGGGACGAAGGCTTTTCGAAAACGCTCGCGCGCTACGGCGTGAAAGAAGGCGATTACATCGTCCTCCCGATCCTCGGCCCTTCGACGGCGCGCGGCACGGCAGGGCTTGTCGCAGATTATTTCGTAGATCCCGTCAGCTGGTTCACCACGACGCCGGAAGACATCGCGCTCGCGTCGGCGAAGGCCGTCAACGGGCGCGACCGGAATAACGACGCCATCGACGAATTCTACTACCAGTCCATCGCCCCCTATGCCACGACGCGCGCCGCTTATCTCCAGCATCAGGCTTTCAACCGTTAACAAACAGAAAAAGG
>JAGXAX010000041.1 GCA_018971405.1 Alphaproteobacteria bacterium
GCAGGACTGGCAGACAAATAGGACGGCTTGGCGCGCCATTCGGAAAACCTTCGGAAAATCCCGTTTTCAGGGAGAAAAAAACACTACTTTTTTAGCATATTATGCGCCGGAAGACCAAGCTTGAATATCATCTGCCCGCGTCTTCGACATGGCGCGGTAAAGCTTCATGATTACGGTATCTGACGACCGTCGAGACCGGTACGAGGTCGAACCCGCGCGCCTTCAGCGTCGGCAGCCAGACCTCCAGCGCGGCGAGCGTCGCGGGCTTGGGATGACCGATGGCGATCACCGCGCCGTAGCGCCGCGCCAGCTTTTCCGTTTCATTGATCTGCCTGGCAACGCCGGCGGCGGTGTCGGTGTCGTCGAGGAAAACATCCCTCCGGACGGCGGGAATATGATATTCCCGCGCCACGTTGAATGCGACGCTCTTCGGTGTCGTCATGGAATCCATAAAATAAATGTCGCGCTTCGCCAGCAGCTCCATCAAAACCTTCAGCCCCGTCGCGTAGGTGGTGAACCTGCTGCCCATGTGGTTGTTGACGCCGTCATAGCCGACAAACGAGTCAAGATTGATTTTGATGTTGCGCTCCAGCTGCTCCTTCGTCATGTCGACGGAAAGGTTGTGCGGCCCCGGATATTCGTCCGGATCGTTGGCCTCCATCGGAATGTGCAGGATCACTTCATGCCCTCCGGCGCGGGCCGCGGCCACCTGCCAGAGAAGATGGTCCGCATAAGGCAGATAGGCGAACGTCACCGCCCGCGGCAGGTCCAGCGCCCACAGGGAACGGTCGAACGCGACGCCCATGTCGTCGATATCAATCGCGATCATCGGGCGGCGCGGATGCGTTTCCGTCACGGCCTTTTGCGGCACCGACGCCAGCGCCGGAATGGCCAGCCCGAATGCAAGGCACAGACCCAGAAGAATTTTTTTCATGCTTTTCACCCTGCCAGAATGGCTTCTATCGCCGTGACGGCGTCGTTGGCCTGAGCGCCGTCGGGCCCACCGCCCTGCGCCATGTCGGGACGCCCGCCGCCGCCCTTGCCGCCGAGTTTTTCCACGCCGGCCTTGACGAGATTGACGGCGTTGATCTTCGCCGTGAGGTCAGGTGTCACCGCCACGACCAGTGAAGCCTTGCTGTCTTCGCCGACCGACAACAGCGCGACGACGCCGGAGCCGAGCTTGGCCTTCAACTCATCCGCCATGGGCTTCAGCTCGTTCGCAGGCACACCTTCCAGCACGCGGGAGGTGAAGTTGACGCCCTTGATGACTTTGGCTTCGGATTCGGCGGAGCCGCCCGTTGCCAGCTTGCGGCGGAGATCGGAAACTTCTTTTTCAAGGCGCTTTTTGTCGTTCACCAATGCTTCGATGCGCGCCTGCGCCTCGGCGGGAGAGGTTTTCAAGGACGCGGCAATCCCCTGCAGGCGCTGATCCTGTTCATTGAAATAAGCCAGCGCCCCCCTGCCCGTCACGGCCTCGACGCGGCGCACGCCCGCGGCAAGCGCGCTTTCGCTGACGATTTTGAAAAGACCGATGTCGCCGGTGCGGCGCACGTGCGTGCCGCCGCACAGCTCGATGGAAAAGGGATGGTCGCCGTCTTTTCCGCCCATGCTGAGGACGCGCACTTCATCGTCGTATTTCTCGCCGAACATCGCCATCGCGCCGAGAGCCTTGGCGTCATCGATCTGCAAAAGACGCGTTGTCACTTCGCTGTTGGCGCGGATACGGGCATTGACTTCACTTTCGACCACAGCGGTTTGCTGTTCTGTCAAAGGGGTGTTTTGGCTGATGTCGAAGCGCAGGCGGCTTTCATCGACGCGCGAGCCTTTCTGCACGACGTTCTTGCCGACGTGGCGGTGCAGCGCGGCGTGCAGCAGGTGCGTCGCCGAGTGGTTGGCGCGGATATCGTTGCGGCGGGCGACGTCGATTTGCAGGTGCGCGTCGTCGCCGACGGAGACTCTTCCTTTCGCAACCTTGCCGACATGCACGAACAGGCCGCCGAGTTTCTTCTGCGTGTCGGTGATTTCGATGTCGGCAGTGGCGGTTTTGATCACGCCTGTGTCGCCGACCTGCCCGCCGGATTCCGCGTAGAACGGCGTCTGATTGACGATGACGGATACGACTTCGCCCGCGCCGGCTGTTTTCACGACTTCGCCCTTCGCATTCACCAGCGCGAGGATTTTGCCTTCCGCCTGTTCCTTGTCGTAGCCGAGGAATTCCGTCGCGCCATTTTTGTCTTTAATGTCGAACCAGACGGTTTCCGTCGCCGCCTCGCCGGAGCCCTTCCACGATTTGCGCGCCTGCTCGCGCTGGCGTTCCATCGCGGCCTCGAATCCCGCGACATCGACCTCGCGGCTTTGCTCGCGCTTCAAAACGTCCTGTGTGAGATCAAGCGGAAAACCAAAAGTGTCGTAGAGCTTAAACGCCACCTCGCCCGGCAGCTTCTCATTCATGCCGAGTTTGCGCGTTTCCGCTTCGAGCAGATGCAGGCCGTGTTCCAGCGTTTTGCGGAAACGCAGCTCTTCCTGCTTCAATGTTTCGGTGATCAGCCCTTCCGCTTCTTTCAATTCGGGGTAGGCGCCGGCCATCTGCGCGTTCAGCGCCGGCACAAGGCGGTGCATCAGCGGCTCGACCGCGCCGAGCAGGTGCGCGTGGCGCATGGCGCGGCGCATGATGCGGCGGAGCACGTAGCCGCGCCCTTCGTTCGACGGCAAGACGCCGTCCGCTATCAGGAAAGCCGAGGCGCGCAAGTGGTCGGCGATCACGCGGTGCGAAACCTTGAATTCCCCGTCGGGATCGCGCGAGGTGAGGTTCGCCGACGCCTCGATCAGCGCGCGGATCATGTCCACGTCGTAATTGTCGTGTTTGCCCTGCAAAATCGCGGCGAGGCGCTCCAGCCCCATGCCGGTGTCGATCGACGGTTTGGGCAGGGGGATGCGCGTGCCGCCCGGCTGCTGCTCGAACTGCATGAAGACGTTGTTCCAGATCTCGATGAAACGGTCTCCGTCCTGATCGGGGGAGCCGGGCGGGCCGCCGGGAATCTTGTCGCCGTGGTCGTAAAAAATTTCCGAGCACGGCCCGCAGGGGCCGGTGTCGCCCATCATCCAGAAATTATCCATCGTCGGGATGCGGACGATCTTGCTGTCCGGAAAGCCGGTGACTTTCTTCCAGATCGCCGCCGCCGCGTCGTCGTCATGATAGACCGTGACCATCAGCCTGTCTTTGGAAAATCCGAAGTCCTTGGTCAGCAGCTCCCATGCATAGGGGATCGCCGCTTCCTTGAAATAATCGCCGAAGGAAAAATTCCCCAGCATCTCGAAGAACGTATGGTGACGCGCGGTGAAGCCGACGTTGTCGAGGTCGTTGTGCTTGCCGCCGGCGCGGACGCATTTCTGCGCCGTGGTCGCGCGCGTGTAAGGGCGCGTCTCGACGCCGGTGAAAACGTTCTTGAACTGCACCATGCCCGCGTTGGTGAACATCAGCGTCGGGTCGTTCGCCGGCACGAGCGAGCTTGACGGCACTATTTCGTGGCCGTTCTTCCTGAAAAATTCGAGAAAAGTCCTGCGGACCTGATTGGCTGTTGTCATCGTCTTCTTCCCATCGTCAATAGAGCGCGATTATAGCCTTTTTCCCCGCGCCGTGGGAAGCCCTAGCGCACGGCAAAACGGCCGTCGGGGCGGGCATCCGTGGCGGCATAGACGGGCCATTCGCCGGAGGCGATTTTTTCAAGGGAATCCGTGTTCTGGTGGTATTTCAGGCGGTAAATCCAGTAATTTGTCATGACGCGCTCGACGAAAAGGCGCGTCTCGGCCACGGGGATGGATTCGATGAACAACAGGGGGTCGTCCTGATAATCGACCGTCTTTTCCCACCGCGCCAGCTTGCCCGGCCCCGCGTTATAGGCGACGCACAGCTTCAGGAGGCTGCCGCGGACCGCCTCCTCATGCAGCAGCCTGCGGAGATAGGCCTGCCCCAGGCGGATATTGACGGCGGGGTCTTCCAGTTCCCCGCGTCCGATGCGGATCCCCAGCTGCCGCGCCATGTGCAGGGCGGTCGAAGGCAGCAACTGCATCAGCCCCCGCGCGCCCGAGCTTTTGTTCGCCGCCGCGGGATTGAACTTCGATTCCTGCCGGATAAAGGCGAAGACCAGCGCCTTGTCGATTTTGTAGCCGCCTTCCGGCGGCCACGGCGCATCGGGATAAAGCGCGGCGTCGTAAAGGCGGCGGCGGGAGTCGACGATACCGCTGCCGAGGCGCATTTCGAAGTCCGGCTCGCCCGCCGCATGGGCGAAAGCCAGCAGCGCCTTTTGCAACTTCACATCGCGACCGGGGTCGATCTGGCGGATTTCCTGTTCCGCCAGGCCCGGCTGGTGCGCGTCCATCAGCGCCAGCGCCCGCTTGCCCGCGGGAAGGCGCGCAAGCGCCGCCGCGAAACCGCCATCCAGCTCCGGCACGACCCAGTTGAAGCGCGTCTGCTCCATGCCGAGCGCCTTTACCGCGATGATGCCGTAAAAGCTGCGCGGATGGGCAGCGGCCTTTTGCAGCCAGAAGCTCACTTTCTCCGGATGGTAGTCGCGCAGATAAGACCGCGCCGCCCAATAGGCCGCGGCGGATACCTGCCAGGCGGAGGCGCGGGGAGACACGGCGGCAATCGAAAAATAATGCGCCGCGATGCCATATTTGCCTTTTTTCCACGCCGAAAGGCCGGCGATCCACGCGGCCAGCGGCACCTCCGCCCCCGAGCGGTCGGTGCTGGCGGCGGCGGCGGCGTAGGCGTCGTCCGTTTTATCGTTGTAAAAATAGGATTCCGCAACGCGGGCGCGCAGGGCGTCGTATTCCGTCGGCCCGAAAAGGCCCTGCTCTTTTTCCAGCGCGCGCAAGGCCGCCGTCGGCCGGGCTGACAGGTTTTCATCAATGGCGTGGATCACGCGCCTTTGCTGCAGGTCAGAGGTCTGCTCCGCCATGTAAGGCTGGGCCAGCTGGCCGCTGTCGTAGTCATGATACCCCACGAGGCCGTGGCCCAGACGCGGGCGGTCCAGACGTTCCGCGGCATGCCGCGGACGGCGCTTCAGCGCAAGGTCGTAAATTTTCTCCGCCCCCGCGTCACCGGCGTAGCGGCGCATCCAGTCGGCCAGCTCGTCATAGGTGGCGTGGTAAAGATGTCCCGTGTACCGCTGATAAAGCACGTTTCCGACAATCCGGTCATCGGTCAGGCGGCGGATTTCCGCATTGGCCGCCCTGAAATCGCCGCGATCCTGCAGATAAAAAATGCGCGCGTAGCGCCTGACGTCAGCGCTGTCCAGACGCGCGCCTGCGCCGATATGATCGAAAACCATGCCGCCGAGAGAATCCGGGTTGGGTTTCGCCTTTTCAGGCGCCGCCGTCGCCGGACGGCGCACAGGCAAAACCACCCTGTCTGTCTCCCGCGGGCGCTTCTCGGGCAGGGCGGCGTTTTTGGCAAAAAGGACGGGAAACCGGAGCGCGAAGGCAAAAGCCCGCCCGCCGCAAATCCCCACCGACGGCAGGATCACGATTGCGGCGACGGCAAGCACGGTCGCGGCAGGCAAGTCTTGTCTGCGGGAACGCTTGAACCTCACGCTGTAAACGACCTCATCCTTGTCAATTCAAGGACATGGTTATAACCGAAAATACCAGATTTTACAAGCTTTTGCAAAAATATGTTAATTTATCAGCGCCCTAGCGGCAGGGATGCGCTCCTTCCGCTCCCCCGTCGCCGTAAAACTTTTTTAAACACTCGCGACAGGGTCGCTTTTGATGTGCCGGCTCTCCGGCAGCTTTTCCGGCAAGAGAACCGTCACCGTCGTGCCGATGCCGACTTCGCTCGCCACCTCCAGCGTGCCGCCGTGCAGCTCGACCAGATCCTTGGTGATGGCGAGACCGAGACCCGAACCGTCGTGCCGGCGGGTGAACTCGCTGTCCACCTGCTCGAAGGGCATGGTGACGATCTTGAGCTTGTCGGCAGGGATGCCGACACCCGTGTCCGACACCACCAGCGCCACGCCGCCCAGTTCGCGCATGCATTTCACCTCGACGGAACCGCCCGCCATGGTGAACTTGATGGCGTTGGACAGAAGGTTGAGCAAAATCTGCATCAGGGCGCGACGGTCGGCGACGATCTGGATGTCCATCGGCAAATCGTCGATGATCAGCTTCACCTGACCTTCCTGCGCATGTCCCTCGACCATGTTCAGCGCCTGGCAGATCAGTTTGCCGACGTTGATCTCCTCGACGTGCAGTTCGTATTTGCCGACTTCGATCTTCGACATGTCGAGAATGTCGTTGATGAGGTCAAGCAAATGCCGTCCGGCGCGCTGGATATCGCCGATGTAGCCGAGATAGCGCGCGTTGCCTACCGGCCCCAGCAACTGGCTCTGGATCATCTCCGAGAATCCGATGATGGCGTTGAGCGGCGTGCGCAGCTCGTGGCTCATGTTGGCGAGGAAGCGTGTCTTGGAGGCGTAAGCGCTCTCCGCCGCGTCCTTCGCATCCTGCAGGGCTCGCTCGTGCAGCGTGCGCTCGGTGATGTCCTGCATGATGCCGAACAGCGCCACCACCTCGCCGGTCTGCGGGTCGGTCTTGCAGCGGCCCTCGCAGTGGATGAAGCGGATGCCGCCTTTCGGGCGGCGCAGGCGGAACTGCATCTCGTAATCCCGGTCGCGCGCGCGCGCGCGCTGGAAGGCGCGCAGCGTCCTGCCGAGGTCGCGCTTCAGCACCAGCGCCTTGACGGCTTCCACCGTCGGCACGAAGGATTTTTTCTCCACGCCGAACATGGCGTAGATCTGGTCCGACCATTCCATGCGCTGCTGGCCGACCTCCCAGTACCAGTGCCCCATGCGGCCGATCTTCTGCGCCTCGGAGAGTTGCGCCTCGCGGCGCTGCAACTCGGCCTCGTGCCGTTTGACGCTCTCCATGTCGCGGCCGACGGCGTAGATGTGGCCGCCCGACGTCTTGCAGGCCCACTGGATCCATTTCAGCCCGCCGTCCTTGCAGCGGGTGCGCGCCTCGAAATCCACCCGCGCTTCCTGCCCGGGCGGCAGGAACAAAATCTTCTGCAGTTCTGCTTCCGCCGCGACGCGGTCTTCGGGGATGACCAGTTCGATGAACGGAAAGGTTTTCAATTCAGCGTCCGTAAAGCCGAGGATGCGGTTGAAGGTCGCGTTGACGCGGACAAAGGCCCCGTCACGGCTGTAAACGCCCATCAGATCGTCCGTCAGGTTGAGGAAATGCCGCAACTCGCTGTCGGCCTTGGAAATGGACTCCGCCGCCGCAGCCCCGTCCGCCGCCGCCGTCTTGGCGCGGCTGTCGACCACGAAGGCCGTGAAATCCCGCGCCTCGCGCTTGTAATCGTTGTTGCGCTGGCGCTTCAGCTTGTTGTCGAGGTCGAGCCAGATGACGACGTATTTTTTGCCGTCGGGCGTGTCCACGCGGTCGATGCGCGCCTCGACCAGCAGCGGGTCGCGGTCGCGGCGCAGCAGCGCAACCTCGTAAAAACCCGATTGAAGATGGGCCAACTCGAGCGACTGGTGCTGGCTGTCGCGGCTGGAAACGATGCTTAAAATGGAGCTGGCAGGCTTGCCGACCAGCGACGGGCCGCTGACCCCCACCGACCAGCCGACCGCCGGACTGGCAAAAACAAGGTTGCCCTGCGTATCGACGACGCAGCGCATCCGGTCATGGTCGTTTTCTAACTGTGGTTGTCCCCGTCCTGTCGGCATTCCCCAAGCCTCCGTCTCTTATTTTAAACATAATAGAAAATGGCGGGGATTGGTAGGGGAAGATGAATAAAAAATTAATCATTATTTTCGTAATCTGAATATTTATTTGTTTAAAGGAAGACCTTGCAGTTTTCCTCGGCCGGATTGCTGCGGAACGCGCCCCGACCCCGCGTCATTCCGCCAACGGCAAAAAAGTCATCGTGCAACCGCCTCTGGGGCGGTATAAATAACTGTGTTGGAAGGAACGGGGGGATGGCCGTGAAAAAAATCGTCGTATGGGGCGCTTCCGGCCATGCCAAAGTTCTGCGCCCGATCATCGAGGGCAAGGGACTAAGGATTGTCGCCCTGATAGACCAAAACAAAGACATGGAATCGTTCATCCCCGGATGCCCGATCTTCCCTGCTCTGGAGGAACTCCCGCCGGAAGAGACAAAAAACGCCTTTTTCGCCATCGCCGTCGGCGGCGACAAGGGGCGTGAAAGGCTGCACATCCATGAACGGCTCTGCGCACGCGGGCTGTCTCCGGTGACGCTGGTCCACGGCGCCGCATGGGTCGCGGCCTCGGCACGGCTGGAGGACGGCGCGCAGGTTCTGGGCATGGCCGCCGTGTCGGAGGAAGCGCGCATCGGCATGCACAGCATCGTCAACACCAACGCCTCCGTCGACCACGAATGCCTCATCGGACAGGGCTGCCACATCATGCCGGGCGCGACGCTGGCGGGCTGCGTGGAGGTGGGCGATTTCGCGACCATCGGCTCGAACGCGACGATCCTGCCGCGCATCAGGATCGGGCGGGGCGCGGTCATCGGCGCCGGCGCCGTCGTCACCAGAGACGTCGCCGAAAACGTGAAAGTCGTCGGCGTGCCGGCAGCGCCGGTGCGCTAGTCCGCGTCCGTTCCCAGATAATCCAGCTCGCGCTGCTCAAGGCGCTTGATCTCGTCGCGCAAACGCGCCGCCTCCTCGAACTCCAGATTGGCGGCGGCCTGTTTCATCTGTTTTTCCAAAGCGGCAAGGTGCGTTTTGAGATTGTTGCCGATCAGCGGCTCTTCCTCGTCGCGCCCGGTCGTCACCGTCACGTGGTCGCCCTTCTCGAACACGCTCGCGAGGATGTCGGAGATGTTTTTCTTCACGCTGGCGGGCGTGATGCCGTGCTCGGCATTGTAGATCTTCTGTTTCTCGCGCCGGCGGTTGGTCTCGCGCACGGCATAGTCGAGGCTGTCCGTCATCTTGTCGGCATAGAGGATGGCGCGGCCCTCGACGTTGCGCGCCGCGCGGCCGATGGTCTGCACCAGCGCGGTCTTGCTGCGCAGATACCC
>JAGXAX010000042.1 GCA_018971405.1 Alphaproteobacteria bacterium
AAGCCCTGAAGAGCCCCTGCCGCCAGGCACCTGACAGTCGCCGTTGCTATTGAACGGAATGGGCGTCTCCGCTCGCAATCCAGCCCCCTGAAGATTGGGACCAGCCGGCAGATGCGGATTATACGGCCGCGGAAAGAAAGCCATATGGGATGGGTAGAACAATATCTTGGGATCAGTTTTCATCCGGGACCGATGCTGGTCTTCGGCGTTTTTGTGCTGTTCGGTGTCTTGGGCGGCATCATCGCCAATCGGATTAGCTGGCTGCCCACGATTTCCGGTTTCATGGCGCTGGGGTTTCTCATTGGGCCTCACGGGCTATCCCTGGTGACGCGCGGGATGCTCCATGATTCCGCCGTACTGACAACGATTGCGATGGGCCTGATCCTGTACAAGCTGGGCTGCGCCCTTCATCCGAAGGAGATGCTGTACTCCCGCAGCCTGATTTTGATGGCCCTTTTTGAGGTCTTCCTTTGCTTCGGGATCATTTTTTATATCATTCGCGTTGCCGGATTCAGCATGCTTCATGCCTGGATAGTGGCGGCGATCGCCATTTCATCCTCTCCCGCCGTGCTCGTCCACGTCGCCGCCGAGATGCGCGCCAAGGGCCCTGTGACGGATCGCGCGAAATCTCTTATCGCCATCAATAATTTCCTGTCGTTCATGCTGTTCAGCATGGCCATCCCGTACGCCATAGGGAAATCCGGCGGCATCGCGGTTACCAACGCCGTCGCCTACACCGTATACAGATTCGCAGGGGCGTTCGCCGCAGGCTTCCTCATCGCATGGATATCCGTGCGGCTCGCGCGCATGCTGAAACCGCAGGACGAGCATTACAGGTTTTCCATCGTCATCGGGTCCATCACCCTCACTCTGGGGATTTGCAGGATGCTCGGTTTTTCCGCCCTGCTCGCGCCTCTGGTACTGGGAAGCGCAACAAGATGGTTCGAGACATCCCGTCACAACCTGTCGCGCGTGACCCTCGGCGAAGGGGGCGACCTGTTTTTCATCATCCTGTTTGTGTTTGCAGGGGCCAAACTCAATCCGGCAATGGTTATATCAGCCGGCCTTCTGCCGGTGCTTCTCGTCATGGCGCGAGTCGGCGGAAAGGCGCTCGGCGTCTATGCCGCCGCGAAGCTGGACCAGAAGGCCGAAAAGCCGCGCGTTCTTTCAATATCCCTTCTCTTAATGCCTATGGCCAGCATGGCGCTCGGGCTAGTTCTGACCGCCTCGCGCATCGTTCCGGACATGGCGCGCGAAATATCCGCAGTCATCATCGCTATGATTGCGATCCTAGAAACGATCGGGCCGATCGCCACAAAAGAGGCGTTTTTGCTGTCAGGTGAAGCGGGGCTTGAAAATGAAGCCCCGTGATTGGATGCCCCTGACGTCACCCCTTTGAAATCAACAATCATCCCATTCCGCCTCAAAACCCCGATTTAAATAAATCCGTTTTTATGCTACATTCTGGATCGCGCCACTGCCTGAGTTTTATGAATAACGGAGACAGCCCATGTTCCGCACGGAAAACGCCCCGCAGACGAAATTTCTCAAAGACTACAAAAAGCCGGATTTCAAAATCGACAGCATTCATCTCGATTTCAACATCCGCGACGGCGCGACGACCGTCACCGCCACGACGAAATTCAGGCGCGTCAACCCGCAGGCGCGGGACCTCGTGCTCGACGGGCAGAACATGACTCTCAAGTCCGTCGCGCTTGACGGCGCGGCGCTCTCCTCCAACCGCTTCACCGCCGACGACGATCATCTCACCGTCTCGGACGTGCCGGACAGTTGCACGCTCGAAACCGTCACCGAAATATGCCCTGAAAAAAACACCGCGCTCGAAGGGCTTTACAGCTCCGGCGGCAACTACTGCACGCAGTGCGAGCCAGAGGGCTTCCGCAAGATCACCTATTGTCTCGACCGCCCCGACGTGATGACGACTTTCACCGTGCGTATCGAGGCGGACAAGAAGAAATGCCCCATCCTGCTCTCCAACGGCAACTGCACCGGCAAGGGCGAGCTGGGCGGTGGGCGGGATTTCGCCGTGTGGCACGATCCCTTCCCCAAGCCGTGCTATCTGTTCGCGCTGGTCGCGGGCGATCTCGCCACCGTGCACGACACCTTCGCCACCATGAGCGGGCGCAAGGTCGATCTCTACATCCACGTCAACCGCGGCAACGAGGGGAAATGCGCGCACGCCATGGAATCGCTCAAAAAGGCGATGAAATGGGACGAGGAAAAATACGGCCGCGAATACGACCTCGACCTCTTCAACATCGTCGCCGTCAACGATTTCAACTTCGGCGCGATGGAGAACAAGAGCCTCAACATCTTCAACGCGCGCCTCGTGCTGGCGAAGCCGGAAACGGCGACCGACGCCGATTTCCTCTCCATCGAGGGCGTCGTCGCGCACGAATATTTCCACAACTGGACGGGCAACCGCATCACCTGCCGCGACTGGTTCCAGCTCTCGCTCAAAGAAGGCCTGACCGTCTTCCGCGACCAGAGTTTCTCCGCCGACATGAACGCCGCCGACGTTTGCCGCATCGAGGACGTCGACCAGCTCCGCAACATGCAGTTCGCCGAGGACTCAGGCCCGATGGCGCACCCCATCCGCCCCGACAATTACATCGAGATCAACAATTTCTACACGCCGACCGTCTACGAAAAGGGCGCGGAAGTCATCCGCATGATGCACACGCTGCTGGGCGCGGAAAACTACCGCAGGGGCACGGATCTTTATTTCAAGCGTCATGACGGGCAGGCCGTCACCTGCGACGATTTCGTGCAGTGCATGCAGGACGCCTCGGGCGTCGATCTTTCGCAGTTCAGGCTGTGGTATTCACAGGCCGGCACGCCCGAGATCTCCGTCGCCGACAGCTACGACGATCTCAAGAAAATCTACACGCTGACGCTGACGCAGCACATCCCCGACACCGCCGGTCAAACGGGCAAAAATCCGATGCACATGCCGGTGCTGGTCGGGCTGCTCGGCAACGACGGGCGCGACCTGCTGCCGGAAAAGACCCGCCTGCTCCACCTGCGCGCGCGGCAGGAGACTTTCTTCTTCGAGAACGTGCGCGAAAGGCCGGTGCCGTCGGTGCTCCGGCAGTTCTCCGCGCCGGTGAAGCTGAAGACGCAGCTTTCCGACGGCGACCTGCTCTTCCTCATGGCGCACGATTCCGACGGCTTCAACCGCCGCGAGGCGGGACAGACCTACCTGCAGCGGCTGATCCTTTCCAGACCGCACCGCCTGCCGGAAGCGCTTTACGACGCCTTCGGCAAGCTGATCGCCGACAAGGCCGCCGACAGGGCGCTGATCGCCAAGGCGCTGACGCTGCCGTCGGAAAGCTATCTCGCGCAATTGCAGGACGTGATCGACGTCGACGGCGTGCACGCGGCGCGGAAGCTCATCCTCTCCGGCATCGGCAAAAAATATCTCGCCGAACTGCAAAAGCTTTACGAAGAGAACATGGATAGCGGCCCCTACTCCGTTGCGCCCGCATCCGTCGGCCGGCGTAGCCTCAAGAACACCGCTCTCCGCTACATTCTGGCGGCGGACGCAAGCCTCGGCGCGGCGCTGGCGGCGGCACAATATAAAACCGCCGGAAACATGACCGACAAGGTCGCAGCCCTCGTCATCCTCGGCGACGCGAAGACGGCCGCCGCGGCGGAAGCCTTCGCCGATTTCTACAAAACATGGAAAGCCGACCCGCTGGTGATCGACAAATGGTTCGGCCTGCAGGCCGTCGCCGACCGCGCCGACGCGCCCGAAGTCGTCACCCTTCTGCTGCAGCATCCCGATTTTACCTATAAGAATCCCAACCGCCTGCGCGCGCTGATCGGCAACTTCGCCGCCGGCAACCCCAAATGGTTCCACCGCGACGACGGCGCGGGCTACAGGATTCTGGCCGAAACGGTCATCCGCCTCAACGCCATCAACCCTTCCACCGCCGCGCGGCTGCTCACGCCGCTCCGCCAGTGGCGCAAATACGACGCAGAAAGAAAGCTCTTGATGGAGAATGAATTAAAACGCATCCTGTCGGAGAAGGATATTTCCAACGACGTGTACGAAATTGTCTCAAAAAGCCTGAAATGACCGATTTGCCGCAAACTTGCCGGATCTGCCACGCCCCCTTCGACGGCATGCCGATGGGCAGCAAGAACGACTTCACCTTCTCCGCCTGCAAGGCCTGCGGCTCGATCCTCGCCAGCCCGTGGCCGACGCAGGAGGAACTCGACGCCTTCTTCGGCGAGATCCAGCCGGAGATCGTCCACGTGCCGAATCCCGAAGGCCGCATCTGGCGTCACCAAAAGCACATCAAACGAATCTGCGCCGACGGGACGGGCAAGCGTTTCCTCGACGTCGCGGCGCGGCAGGGCTATGCCGTCCTCGCGGCGCGGAAGCTCGGCTTTCAGGCAAAAGGCATCGACTCCCACGCCTTCTTCGCCGCCTTCGCGCGCGACAAGTACGAGCCGCATCTCGTCGAGCACGAAACCGCGCAGGCCGCCGCCGCGCGCGGCGAGCAGGCCGACCTCATCT
Organism: Alphaproteobacteria bacterium; assembly: GCA_018971405.1. Classification (GTDB taxonomy): domain Bacteria; phylum Pseudomonadota; class Alphaproteobacteria; order Micavibrionales; family UBA2020; genus PALSA-926. The sequence continues at coordinate 4,547 of JAGXAX010000042.1, forward strand.
ACGTCACCGAAGGCTTTTGCGAGCAGCCCGACCCCGAAGGCACCATGGCCGCGCTTGCAAAGATGCTCGCGCCCAAAGGCAAAATCTACATTCAGGAACCGGACGGCAACCACCTGCGCCTGCCCGCCAACTTCCCGCGCTGGGACTTCGTCGAGCCGCCGCTGAACTTCTGCTACCCCTCCAAAAAAGGCATGGCCGCGCTGCTCGACCGCCACGGCCTCAAGGTCGAGAAAAGATTTCTCTCCTGGACGCCGTTTTTGCGGCTGGTGGCGGTGCGCAAATGAGCGCCGCGCCCGCGCCCGCGACCGCCGCCATCCTCATCATCGGCAACGAGATCCTCTCCGGCCGGACGCAGGACGTGAACGTCAAATTCATCGCCGAACGGCTGGCGGCGCGCGGCATCAGGCTTTGCGAGGTCCGCGTCGTGCCGGATGACGAGGACGCCGTCGTCTCGGCCGTGCGGGCGCTTTCGGGCGCTTACACTTACGTCTTTTCCACCGGCGGCATCGGCCCCACGCACGACGACATCACCGCCGCCTGCATGGCCAAGGCTTTCGGCACGGTACTGGAAATCAACGCCGAGGCGAAGGCCCGCATGAGCGCCTGTTACGCATCGAAAGGCGCCGTGATGACCGAAGGCCGCCTGCGCATGGCGCGTATCCCCGCGGGCGCGGCGCTGGTCGACAATCCCGTCTCCGCCGCGCCGGGATTCAAAATCGAAAACGTCTACGTGATGGCGGGCATTCCGGACATCATGCAGGCGATGTTCTTGTCGCTGGAGCCGGAACTCGCGCAAGGCCAGCCCGTGCTGAGCCGCAGCGTCTCCGGAAAAATGCGCGAAAGCGAGATCGCGGCCGCGCTGGAAGACATCCAGAACCGGCATCCCGACGTCGAGATCGGCAGCTACCCCGCGATGGGCAGGGCCGAGCCGCACGTCAGCCTCGTTTTGCGCGCGACCGACGAAAAAAAGCTCGCCGCCGCGACGGAAGAGGTTCTGGAGATGGCGAAGGGGTTTGATAAGGAGGCGAAAGAAGCCTGACCCGCGCGCCCTTGACGGATTCCGCGCTTCAGGAGCTCTTCTCCCCTGCGACGTTCAGGCGCATTTTGAAATGTTATCTTTCAGCGCGCGCACGCCCGGCAGGTCCTTGCCTTCGAGCCATTCGAGGAAGGCGCCGCCCGCGGTCGAAACATAAGTCAATTTGTCTTCCACGCCCGCGTGCGCCAGCGCGGCGACGGTATCGCCCCCGCCCGCGACGCTGACGAGCTTGCCTTGCGCCGTAAGATCGGCGACGATCTTCGCCAGCGCGGTCGTGCCCGCGTCGAACGGCGCGATCTCGAACGCGCCGAGCGGGCCGTTCCACAAGACCGTTTTGGCGAGGCGCAACTGGTCGGCAATCACCGCGACGGAGCCGCGGCCGATGTCGAGCACCATGCCGTCGGCGGGGATGGCATCCAGCGCGACGGTCTCGCATTTCGCGCCCGCCCTGAATTCCTTCGCCACGACGCCGTCCACCGGCAGGCAGATTTTGCAGCCGTGTCCCTTCGCCGCCATGACGATGTCGAGCGCCTGCGCCGCCATGTCCTTCTCGCACAGCGATTTGCCGACATCCGTGCCAAGCGCGTTCAAAAAGGTGTTGGCCATGCCGCCGCCCAGCACCAGCACGTCGATTTTCGCGACGAGGTTGTTGAGCAGGTCGAGCTTGGTGGAAATCTTCGCGCCGCCGACCAGCGCCACCACCGGCCGCCGCGGATTTTCAAGCGCCTTGCCGAGCGCCGCGAGTTCCGCCTCCATCAGCCGTCCGGCATAGGCGGGGAGCAGTTTCGCCAGCGCGTGCGTCGTCGCGTGGGCGCGGTGCGCGGCGGAAAAGGCGTCGTTGACATACACATCCCCGAGCGCGGCGATTTTTTTGGCGAAGACGACGTCGTCTTTTTCCTCTTCCGCGTAAAAGCGCACGTTTTCGAGCAACAAAACGTCGCCCGCCTTCATTCCGGCGATCGCCGCCTTCGGCACATCGCCGATGCAATCTTCCGCAAACGCGACGGGTTTTTCCAGCGCGTCGCTGACCGCAGCGCAGACCGGCGCGAGCGAGAACGCAGGGTCTTTCTTGCCTTTCGGGCGACCGAAGTGCGAGAGCAGGACGATTTTCGCGCCCTTCCCCGCCAGTTCGCGGATGGTCGGCACGAGGCGCGTGATGCGCGTCAGGTCGGTGACTTTTCCGTCCTGCATCGGCACGTTGAGGTCGGCGCGCAGCAGAACCACCTTGTCCTTGCAGGACAGATCGTCAAGCGTCCTCGGGCCATGCTTTTCAGGGGAAGTCATGCGTCGTCTTTTCCGCGGGCGTCAGCGTGGAGGACGCGGCGGGGAACGCCGTCGTCGAGGGCGCGGCGGCAGGCGCCGGCACTGCGGCGGGGGCTGCGGGCGCGGCGGCAGGCTCGATCGTCGCCGTCGCCGCGAGCGCGGCGACGTTCTTTTCGGCCGGCTTTTCCGCGGCAGGCGCGACTGTTTTGTCCGCGGCGGCTTGCGTCTCCGCCGGAGCGCTTGATGAACTTTCGTCCGGTGTGTTCATCGCCTGCGGCCCGCCGGACGAGTTCATGCCCTGTGACGCGCCGGAGAACAGGCTGAAAGGCCGCGTGTAGGTCAAGGCCAGCATTTCCGTGCGGTTGTTCGCCTGCAGGGACTTGCCGTTGGAGATCACGTCGAAATTCAGGCCGAGGCGGCTCTTGTCGTCAAACTGGTAGGCCAGTTCCGCGCCGAGACGCCCGACGACCGTGCGGTCGAGGTCGTAGCCGCCGCCTGCCCTGTAGAGGCCGAGCGCCGCGGACGGCATCAAAAACACATGCTGCGTGATATGGAAGGGAACGCCGACGCCCGCGTAGGCCATCGCCGAGCCTTTCGTCGTCGCCATCGCGCCGAACAGCGGCTGCAGCACGCCCAAGACCCTGACGCCCGGCTGCAATTCCGCATTGAAGGACGTTGCGTGGTCGCTGCTGCGGAAAGGATCGTATTCGCCGACGCTCAGGCCGAAGAACGAGGTGTTGGGCTGCACTTCCACGGTGCTTTCCGGCGGCACGGGCGGCAGAGGCTTCGGCAATTGCGCCGCGGCGGCCGCACTGCCGTCGCTGAGGGAGCCCGTATTGTCGGGCGTGTCGGGAATGGCGGTGGAGGCCTGGGGCGCCTTGACGCCGAAGGGCATGCCGTCGGCGAAGGCGACGGAATTCACGGCGCATAACAGGAGAAGGGACGTTCCGGCGGCGAGTGCTTTTATCCTGGCGTTCACGATGAAACCGGCTCCAGAAAAGTTAAGGATATCTTGACTCTCACTATGAAGCCTGCGCGGTTTCGAGGCAAGCGGAAATTATGATTTTACTGTACGGAAAAAGTCCGTCGCCTTGACCAGTTCGCGCACGATGCCCGGCTCGGAAGAGGAATGTCCGGCATCTGGCACGATGACGTATTGCGCTTCCGGCCATGCGGTGTGCAAGTCATGCGCCGTCACGGGCGGGCACACGATGTCATAACGCCCTTGAACGATCACGCAAGGAATATGCCGGATGCGCCAGACATTCCTCAGCAAATATTCATCCGGATCGAACCTGTTGTTGACGAAGTAATGGCACTCCAGCCGCGCGACCGCATAAGCGTATGCGACCGCCTCCGCCGACGGCGCGGCCGGCGTTTCGGGGATCAGCCGCAGGCAGGCGCTCTCGTACCCGCTCCATTTTTCCGCCGCGGGGAGATGCACCGCGCGGTCGGGATGCGTCAGGCGTTTGTAATAAGACGCGAGGATGTCATCGCGCTCCTCAGCGTCGAGCAACGACACGAAATCCTCCCACGCTTCGGGGAAAATGCTCCGCATGCCGTAAAGAAAATGGTCGAGCTCGCCCTGCCGCATCATGAAAATGCCGCGGAGCGTCATGCCCAGCACGCGCTCCGGATGGGCGATGGCATAGGCCAGCGCCAGCGTCGAGCCCCACGAGCCGCCGAAAAGGTGCCAGCGTTTTATGCCGAGATGTTCGCGCAAACGCTCCATGTCCGCCACCAGGTCCGCCGTCGTGTTTTCGCGCAGTTCGCCCGCGGGCTTCGAGCGCCCCGCGCCGCGCTGGTCGAAGATGACGATGCGATAATGTCCGGGATCGAAAAACTGCCGGTGCTTGGCCTGCGCGCCCGCGCCGGGGCCGCCGTGCAGGTAAACCACCGGCACGCCTTGCGGGTTGCCGGACTGCTCGTAGTAAAGCGCATGGATGGCGCCTGCCTTCAGAAAGCCGCTGTCGAACGCGGCAACCGGCGGATAGAGCGCCGCGCTACTTTGCACTTTTTACGCTTTTTGCGCCGGCGGGCGCGCTTGGCGGGCTTTGCGCGAGAACATCGATCTGCCCCTTGTCCGTCACCTCGATGACCGGCTTGTCATCCACGTCCGTGACCCACCCGCGCACGCGCACCGTGCGGCCCGCCCATTTGGTGACGTCGTTGCGCCAGATGTACCCCGGGTCT
>JAGXAX010000343.1 GCA_018971405.1 Alphaproteobacteria bacterium
CGACGCCGATGGCGGCGTTGGCGGCGGCGGCGCGCCGCTCTGCCGCGGCGATATCGGGGCGGCGCTGCAGCAGCGCCGCCGGCACGCCCGCGGGAACGTCCGGCGCGGGCGGGATGTCCCCTTGCGGCGCAAGGCTGAAGCCTGCCGGTGCGCGGCCGGCCAGGACGGCGAGCGCGTGCTCCAGCTGCCGGCGTTGCACGCCGGCGCCGGCGAGCTGCGAGCGCGCGGCATCGAGTTGCGCCTGCGCCTGCAGGACATCGGCTTTCGCGGACGCGCCCGCCTTATATTGGTTGGTGACGATGCGCAGCGTGTCCGCGTCCGCCGCGACGGTGCGGCGCAGCAGCCTCTCCAGTTCGTCCGTGCCGCGCAACTGGAAATAATCGACCGCGAGCGCGCCCTGCGCGGAAAGCGTCGCGGCGGCAAGGTCGGCCTTGCTGGCCCCCGCGTTCGCCCTTTGCTCCGCCACTGTGTCGCGGATGCGGCCCCAGATGTCCGGCGCCCAACTGGCGTCCGCCGAGAGGTTTGCCGTGTCGGCCGCAGACGCTGCGCGGGCGCGGGCGCGGGTGCCGGAGGCGCTTGAAGAGACGGTCGGGAAAAACCCCGCCTGCGCGGTCGCGACGGCATATTCGGCCTGACGGTAGGCCGCGGCGTCCGCCTTCAATGTCTGGTTGGAGACGGCGACCTGCTGTTCCAGCGCATCGAGCACGGGGTCGTTGTAGATGCGCCACCACGCGGTGCGGCCGAGTTCTGCCGGCCGCGCCGGCTGCCATGCGCCGTCTTCTTTATAGGCGGAGGGGACGCTCAGGCCGGGGCGCTGGTATTTCGGCCCCACGGCGCAGGCCGTCAAAAATAATCCGCAGGCCGTCAAAAATAATCCGCAGGCCGTCAAAAGCATCATGCCGGGGAGCGTGAGGGATCTTTTCATGGCGTTTCTCCTTGCAGGTCGGGCAGGGCGAGATCGGGCGACTGCCCCAGCCTGACATTGAACCAGCGGCGCAGCTCTTCGAGATAGAGATAGACGACCGGCGTGGTGTAAAGGGTCAGTATCTGGCTGACGATCAGGCCGCCGACGATGGAAATGCCGAGCGGCACGCGGATCTCCGCCCCCTCGCCGATGCCGAAAGCCAGCGGCAGGGCGGAGAAGAGCGCGACCAGCGTCGTCATCATGATGGGCCGGAAGCGCAGGAGGCAGGCGTGAAAGATCGCCTCGTCCGGCGTCATGCCCTGCCGTTCGGACGCGATCGCCACGTCGACCATCATGATGGCGTTCTTCTTGACGATGCCGATGAGCAGCAAGACGCCGATCAGCGCCATGATGCTGAAGGGCACGTGAAATAGCATCAGGGCGAGCAGCGCGCCGACGCCCGCGCTCGGCAGGGTCGAGAGGATGGTGACGGGATGCACGTAGCTCTCGTAAAGGATGCCGAGGACGATATAGATGGCGAGCAGGGCCGTGGCGATCAGCACCGGCTCGTCGGCGAGCGATTCCTGATAGACCTTGGCCGTGCCCTGGAAGCTGCCGTGGACGTCAAGCGGCAGGTGCAGGCCTTCGACGGCGCGGTTGATGGCGGTGGTGGCGTTGCCCAGCGCCTCGCCCGGCGCGAGATTGAAGGAAATCGTCGTCGCGGCGAAGAGGCCCTGATGGTTGATGGAAAGCGGCGTCGCGCCGGTTTCAAGGCGGCTGACGGCGGCGAGCGGCACGGCCGCCGCCGCCGTCGTGCTGACCGCGGCGCTGGTGTTCGT
>JAGXAX010000344.1 GCA_018971405.1 Alphaproteobacteria bacterium
TTCCTCGCCCCCGACGCGCCGGAAGTGTGCGAGGCTTACGCGGGCGGTTATCAGTGGTTTTCGATACGCGCCATCGACGATAAAGTCTTCGAGCGCGAAAGGCAGATTGAAAAGGCGGTTCCCGAACTCAACGCCTTCATCGACGGGCAGTTGCGGCACTGGGGCGTGGCGGAAAACCGTCTGGTCGTGGCGGGATTTTCGCAAGGCGCGATGATGGCGATGTACACGATGCCGCGGCGCAAAACCGCATGTGCGGGCGTGATCGGCTATTCCGGATTGCTGGTGGACGCGGAGGGATTGAAAGGCGCGGGCATCGTCAGAATGCCGGTACTCGCCATCCACGGCGATGCGGACGAGATCGTTCCGCCGCGTTATTTGTCCGGCGTGCAAAGCGGTTTCGAGGCTGCTGGATTTAATGTGGAAACCGTCATGCGCCCGAATTTGGGTCACGGCATAGACGCTTTCGGCGTGAAACGCGGGCTGGATTTCACCAAAGAAGTCCTTGAGAAATAAGCCGGAACCGTTCCCCTGCGCGATCGTCGATTGCCCGGATTTCCCTTTGTAGGCGGCCTTTCCGGCGCATTTATGCCGATTTTACACGGGTTTTGTGGTATAATGAGGATGTGAGTAAGAATCGATCCCGTCGTCCGGTGGCAGGGATGGCGGCGCGTGACAAGAAAGGGGTTTTTTTCTCGTGTACGCTCACCTCGACAGCTGTCCAACTTTGGTGCTGAATGCGGACTATCGGCCTTTAAGTTATTTTCCCCTCTCATTGTGGTCGTGGCAGGAAGCGGTCAAAGCCGTGTTCCTCGACCGCGTCAATATCGTCTCCGAATACGACCAGTTCATCCATTCGCCGAGCTTCCAGATGAAGGTGCCGAGCGTCATCGCGCTGAAGGAATACGTGCAGCCGAAAGAGCGCCCCGCTTTTACGCGCTTCAACGTCTTCCTGCGCGACAAGTGGACATGCCAGTATTGCGGCGAAAGGCACAAGACGCACGAGTTGACCTTCGACCACCTGATCCCCAAATCGCGCGGCGGCACGACGACGTGGGAGAACATTCTTACCGCCTGCCAGTCCTGCAACCTCCTGAAAGGCAACTATCTGCCCGAAGAATGCCGGATGTATCCGATCAGGAGGCCGTTTCAGCCCACCAACCACGAATTGCAGATGAACGGCCGCGCCTACCCGCCCAACTTCCTGCACCAGAGCTGGAACGACTATCTCTATTGGGATACGGAGCTGGAACTGGGGTAAGAAAAAACGCCCGGCTTATGGAGCGCGGGCATTTTTGGTTTGGATACTTTTCTTTTTTATATCCAGTTTATCGGCCTGATTTTACCCGTTGCCAGTTTATCGCTATGATCTTCGCACGCTTTAAAGGCGTCTGCGGATTGTTTGTTTATTTTTGCCTGAAACTTTTTACTCAAGGCGAAGCGATTGGCGTACTTCTCCACAGCTTGTGCGGCGCTGACGCTGACATAAATGGCGTTGGACCTGTCTTTGTACAGCCCCATTCTGATAGCGCTGTTGAATTCTATTGAAACGCCGAGCAGGGCGGACAGCGGCTTCCCTATAGTCATCAATGTCCTTTCGCTGAAGGACAGGTTTTTCTTATAGTTTTCTTTTGTTTTTTGCTTCCATTCTTCCATCGCAACGATTTTGGCTGTGACGTTCTCCCCGTAAACTGAGGCAGTTTGTGTTAGAGTCTGCAACCCGAGAGAAGGAGCA
>JAGXAX010000043.1 GCA_018971405.1 Alphaproteobacteria bacterium
GTTAGGTAATTTAAAAAGGAGAAAAAACATATGGCACGTCCAGGTCGTCCCAAAATGCCCAAAGCGCCGCTGCCCGGCACCGTTGAGGCATTTCTTGATATGCTCATCGCCGAACGCGGTGCAGCGCTGAACACCCGTCACGCCTACGAGCGTGACCTCGCCGACGTCTGCGCTTTTCTCAAGAAGCAAAGCAAGGACATCAACACGGCGACTACCGTTGATCTGAAGGCTTATCTGGGCGAGCTGAGCTCGCGCGAGAACGCCAAGAGCAAGGGCGGCGGCAAAACGGCCGTCCGCACGATCGCCCGCCGTATTTCGGCGCTGCGCCAGTTCTTCGGATTCCTCGTTTCCGAGGGGACGCGCGCGGATGATCCGACGTCCACCATCGAAAGCCCGAAGCAGACCCGCACCCTGCCGAAGATCCTGAGCGAAGACGAAGTCTCCGTCCTGATCGGCACGGCGCAAAAGCAAGGCGGCCCGGAAAGCGTTCGCCTGGTCGCGCTGCTTGAAATTCTTTACGCCACCGGCCTGCGCGTTTCCGAACTCGTCGGCCTGCCGCTGTCTGCCATCGGCCCCGAAAGCCGTTACCTGACGGTCGAAGGCAAGGGCGGCCGCGAGCGCATGGCGCCGCTGTCCGAGCCCGCGCAAAAGGCGATGAAGAACTACATGGACATCCGCACCAAGTTCCTGATGTCCGACCGCGCCGAATCGCAAGGCAAATGGCTCTTCCCGTCACGCACGTCGGAATCGGGCCACCTGACCCGCCAGCGCTTTGCGCAGCTGCTGAAGGAACTGTCGCGCAACGCCGGCATCGATCCGGAACGCGTCAGCCCTCACGTCCTGCGCCACGCTTTCGCGACCCACCTTCTGAAGCACGGCGCTGACCTGCGCTCGGTGCAGAAGATGCTGGGCCACGCCGACATCGCCACGACCCAAATCTACACGCAAGTGGTCGGCGATCAGGCGAAAGCCACGGTGGAAACCAAGCATCCGCTCGCCAAGGAAGCGAACGGCGGCAACTAACTTCCGCCTGCGTTAACGATCTGGAATAAAGGGAGCTTTTTTGCAAAAAAAAGCTCCCTTTTTCTTTTTGCGCTTTTCCGCTAAGGTGGCGGCCTAAGTTGTTGAGAGGTATGGAGACATCATGGCCTATCATTTGGAATTCGAGAAGAAAATCGTCGAGCTGGAGTCCAAGGTTCTGGAGCTGCAGAGCATCGACAAGGGCGGCGTCGATCTCGACGAGGAGATCTCCCGCATCCGCGAAAAGGCGGAACGCATCCTGACCCAGACCTACGCCAAACTGGCGCCGGAAGAAAAGGTTCAGGTGGCGCGCCACCCCGACCGTCCGCACTTCGGCGACTACGCCCGTCGACTGATACAGGATTTCACGCCGCTGGCCGGCGACAGGGGCTTCGGTGAGGACGCCGCGCTGATCGGCGGTCTCGGCCGCTTCCGCGGGCAGTCCTGCGTCGTCATGGGGCAGGAAAAAGGTCACGACACCCCTGCCCGCATCAAGCACAATTTCGGCATGCCGCGGCCGGAGGGCTACCGCAAGGCGCAGCGCCTGATGGCCATGGCGCACCAGTTCTCGCTGCCGATCATCACGCTGGTTGACACGGCGGGCGCCTATCCCGGCATCGGCGCGGAGGAGCGCGGCCAGTCCGAGGCCATCGCCAAATCCATCGAATCCTGCCTGCGCGCCGAAACGCCGCTCGTTTCGGTCATCATCGGCGAAGGCGGCTCGGGCGGGGCGATCGCCATCGCGGCCGCCGACCGCGTCTTCATGCTGGAGCATTCAATTTACAGCGTCATCTCGCCGGAAGGCTGCGCCTCCATCCTCTGGCGCAGCGCGACATACGCGAACGAGGCCGCGCGCGCCCTGAAGCTGACGGCGCAGGACCTGAAACAGCTCGGCATTATCGACGGCATCATCCCCGAACCGGTCGGCGGCGCGCACCGCGAGCCGGAAATCGCCATCGATTCCGTCGGCGACGCCATCGAAAAAGCCTTGAGCGAACTGACCACGCTGGAAGGCCCCGTCCTCAAAACCCGCCGCCGCCAGAAGTTCCTCGAAATGGGGCATGCGATCTGAGCATGGCCGTCCGAGCGTGGATATAAAAATCCGTTCCGCCGCCATTGACGACCTGCCTGCGTTGGCTGCGCTTCACGTCAGGGCGTGGCAGCAGGCTTATGTCGGCCAGTTGGAGCAAAGCTATCTCGACAGTCTCGACGTCACCAAACGCCTCGAAGACTGGCGGCAGAAGTTTTCCGGCATGAAAGGCGGCATATTGCTGGCCTGCGCACCGGATGGAAGCCTGGCCGGCTTTCTCGCCTACAATCCGCCGCGCGAACCGGTGCCGGAGGGCTGCGACATCGAAATCGGCGCGCTATACACGCTGCAGCCTTACTGGTCGCAAGGCGTGGGTTACAGGCTCTACGCGGCGGCGCAGGAGATTTTCAAGGCGCAGGGGCGCGTGCAGTCCTGCCTTAAAGTGCTCGACAGCAACAGCCGCGCCATCGCGGCGTACAAACGCTGGGGCGGCATCGTCCGTCCGGGGCACGCGGATTTGCAGATCGGCGGAAAAAACGTGCAGGAACTGTGCGTGGTCTTTAGAGTTTTATAGAGAAAGCCGTCGTCGTGCATGATACCACGCGCGCAGGCTTTCTCTAGACGCCCGTCAGCTTCTTCTTGTCCCTGTCGGATTTCAGCGGAACCTTGGCCAGTTTTTGCACCTGCTGGACATGCGGGTTGGAACGCGCGGCAGTGCGGTAATATTCCATCATGAAGACCCTGAGCGCGGCGGTGAACGACGCCCCCGGACCTTTCAGGTCATGCACCGCGCCGCAGAGATCGTGGATGGAGCAGCCTTCCAGCGCGGCGATCTCGTTCAGGGCGCTCCACATTTCCGGTTCGAGCCGCACGCTGGTGCGGTGCTTGTGGATGCGGATGTTCTTGCTCTGCAGTGTACTACCGGAAGATGCACGCGGCTGCCCGTTTCCCTTGTCCGTTTGCCCGTCGGACGGTTCGCTTTGCTTGATTTCTTCGGTCATCGTTATGTTCTCCGGCTTTTTGAAAGAAATGACTGGGGTATGAGAAAGGAACAGATGATAAATACAATTAAAAATTGTATATATAAAATAATAACAACACAAGGGTGTATTTTATAATATTATGTTAAATTCTGAAGTGCAACACCGGGAAAGTCACAGTACCGCCAAGCTTTTCTTGCCTGCGGCACTGTTGAGAGCGATAATTTCAGTATGTGGTACACGAAGTTCAGATCATACTGGAGCACGCTCGAAGATCCGCCGGAAACAGGCCTGACGATCACGAAGGGCTGCGATGTCGCGGGCTGCGTGGAGCGCGGCGATTTCAAGGCGCCAAAATCGCGCGACGACCTGAAGGATTATTACTGGTTTTGTCTCGAACATGTAAGAGAATACAACCAGAACTGGGATTTTTTTAAAGGGATGTCTCAGGCTGAAATCGAGCGCAGCATGAGCAAGACCGCGGTCTGGGATCGCCCGACATGGAAGTCTACGGAGGCGGGACGCGGGTTCAACGCTGACGATATCCGGAAAACAGCCTATGCGCGCTTTACGTCGGAAGACGTTTTCCATGATTTTACAAAAAACACAAACGAAAAGGCCGACAGCGAAGCCCATATCAATCTCGGCTCCATTCCGCATCCGGCGGTCGAGGCGCTGGCTGTCATGGGGCTGCGCCCGCCCGTGGTCTGGGCGGACGTCAAAACCCGTTACAAGACGCTCGCCAAACGTTATCATCCGGATACCAACGCCGTCGGAAATAACGGTATTCCCGGCACGGATGCCAAAGACGCCGAGGAGCAGCTGAAGAAGATCAACCTCGCCTACTCGATCCTTAAGCTCTCTTACCAAAACTACGAGAAACTGGAAGAAAGATAATGGCCATCATCACCACATCCGCCAACAAACGCCTGCCGGACATCATGGTGTCTGTCCGCCAGCTTTTCGGCATCGATTCGGATTTGCAGGTGCCGGCCTTTTCGGCGAGGCAGGACAACGTGCCGGAGGTGGACGATGTCTACCGCTTCGACAAGAACACCACCCTCGCCATCCTCGCCGGCTTCGCGCACAACAAGCGCGTGATGGTGCAGGGCTACCACGGCACGGGAAAATCGACGCATATCGAACAGGTGGCCGCGCGGCTCAACTGGCCGTGCGTGCGCGTCAACCTCGACAGCCACGTCAGCCGTATCGACCTGCTCGGCAAGGACGCCATCGTGCTGCGCGACGGCAAGCAGGTGACGGAATTCAAGGAGGGCATCCTGCCGTGGGCGCTGAAAAACCCCTGCGCGCTGGTGTTCGACGAGTATGACGCGGGCCGCCCCGACGTGATGTTCGTGATCCAGCGTGTGCTGGAGGCGGAAGGCCGCCTCACCCTGCTCGACCAGAACGAGGTCATCAAGCCGCACGCGGCGTTCCGCATCTTCGCGACGACCAACACCGTCGGCCTCGGCGATACCACCGGCCTCTATCACGGCACTCAGCAGATCAACCAGGGCCAGATGGACCGCTGGAACATCGTCGCCACGCTGAATTACCTGCCGGACGAGGAAGAAACGAACATCGTCCTCGCCCGCGTGCCCGCCTACAAGACGGACGACGGGCAGAAGACGGTCGCCGCCATGGTACGCATGGCGAACCTGACGCGCAAAGGCTTCATGGCGGGAGATTTGTCCACGGTCATGTCGCCGCGCACGGTGATCAACTGGGCGGAAAACGCGCAGATCTTCGGCGACCTCGATTTCGCCTTTGCGCTGACGTTCCTCAACAAGTGCGACGAGCTGGAAAAAGCCATCGTCTCGGAATATTACCAGCGCTGCTTCGACCGCGCCCCCGTCAGGCCGGCCAACGACTGATAGGCATCATTTCGGCGGCCTGACCTGCTTCAAATGATCGTAGGAGTTGATTTTACGCGGCTTTTCGTCGGGCACCTTCTCCGCTTCCGCAGGCGTTTTGGCTTCGGGAGATTTTTCCGCCGCCACGTGCGCCGCGTGGCCGAGCGCAGCCCGCGCCGCGGCGGCCGCCGCAAAACGGTCGCGCAGCGGTTCATGCATTTTGTAGGCGTCGGGGAAATACGGCGAGCCGGAGATCACTTCCAAATCACAGTTTCTGACCGTCGCTTCCAGCGTGCCTGCGGCGTTGTCGTTCATCGCCTTCAGGTCATGCAGGAAAGCGCTTGTGCCCGCCTGTTTCGCCAGAAGGTCCACGATTTCGGATTTGTGTCGCTTGTATCTCTCCGTATAGATATAGAGATCGGAACTGAAGACGTCCCGCAGTTTCCCGGACGTCGTCCTGTAGCGGACAACATGGTTTGCGGCCATGTCGTTCAGCTTGCCTTTCACTTCTCCCGCCGCGGCATCGATATATTCGCGCATCGCCCGCAGCTTGAGGATTTTCGCAGCGAGATCGCCCGTCGCCTCGATCTCCAGAAACCGCCGTGCGACTTCTTCCGCATGGGATTTTTGCAGGTCCAGCAGGGTATTGACGCCGTTATTCAGGTTGTTTTCCGCCGCAGCGCGTTTTTTCTCGAACATTGGAATCTCCTTTCGAATCAGGCCGTAAATCCATGAAGCGGATTCAAGTCTAAGACCTGAATTCCATTATGCAACCCTGTTGCTGCCGTTATTGAAAATAATGATCCAGAACGAAGAAATGACGCGCCGCGCGGAAAAGGATAAAATATCCGCCATGACGCAGGAACACGACACGACGGAAAACTTCAAGCAGGCGACGGAATCCACGGCGCGGGCGCTGTCCGGGCACGGGGACGTGGAAGTCGTGTTCGGCGGGCATCAGGCGGACTTGAGCGGCCGGACGATCCATCTGCCCGCGCTGCCGCAGCATCCCGACGACACGCTGGTGACTTACATGCGCGGCCTCGCCGACGGCATGGCGCTGCGGCTGCGTTATCACGATCCGGCGCTGCACCGCAAAACCATGCCCGCCGACCCGAAAGCGCGCGCCGTCTGCGAGGCGCTGGAAGACGCGCGCATCGAGTCCGTCGGCACGGCGGATTATCCGGGCGCTGCGGGGAACGTCGAGGCGGTCTTGCGCCACGATGTCCGCCAGCGCCGCCTCGACCGCGCGTCAAACATGGACGACGCGCCGCTCGACGCGGCCCTGCGCTTTTTCGCACGCGAGGCTTTGACCGGACGCCCCGCGCCGGCGGAAGCGCAGAAGCTGATGAAAATCTGGCGGCCGTGGCTCAAGTCGCATATCGACGGTGCCGATCTCGCGCTGCTCATGGAAACCCGACACGATCAGGCGGCCTTCGCGCGACTGGCACACGGCCTTTTAAAAAAAATGGACATGCCGGACGAACTGGCCGACGCGCCGCCGCCCTCCGAGGCGGGCGCGGAGCAGGACGGCAAGCAGGGTCAGGACGAAGAGCGCGCCAAAGAAGAATCGCAGGCGCAGGCCGCCCCGCCGCCCGGCGGACGCGAAGAAGAAACCGGCGAACAGGCCGAGCAGTCCGTGGAAATGGAAGGCGGTTTCGAAACCGGCGAGGAAAACGGCGCGGACGGCGGCGAATCCGAAACCGCGCGCGGCAACGCCCCGCGCCATGCCGCGGACGCGCCCTTCGGCAATTACAAGATCTACACGGCGGAATTCGACGAGACCGTCAGGGCGCAGGAGCTCTGCGATCCGGAGGAGCTGCAAAAGCTGCGCAAGACGCTCGACAAGCAGCTTGTCCACCTTCACAGCGTCATCACCCGCCTCGCCAACCGCCTGCAAAGGAAACTCATGGCGCAGCAGACCCGCGCGTGGGAGTTCGACCTCGATGAAGGCGCCCTCGACAGCGCGCGGCTCTCGCGCATCGTCGCCAATCCGCAGTGGCCCGCCACCTACAAGCGGGAAAAGCACGCCGAATTCCGCGACACGGTGGTGACGCTGCTGATCGACAATTCCGGCTCGATGCGCGGGCGGCCCATCACCATCGCCGCGCTGAGCACCGACATCCTCGCCCGCACGCTGGAACGCTGCGGCGTGCGCGTCGAGATCCTCGGCTTCACCACGCGCGCGTGGAAGGGCGGCGCGGCGCGGGAGAAATGGCTTGCCGACGGCAAACCCGCCTTTCCCGGCCGCCTCAACGACCTGCGCCACATCATCTACAAGGACGCCGACAGCCCGTGGCGACACGCGCGCCCGAGCCTCGGCCTGATGCTGCGCGAGGGGCTGCTGAAAGAGAACATCGACGGCGAGGCCCTGCTCTGGGCGCATGGCCGCCTGACGGTTCGCCCCGAGCAGCGCAAGATCCTGATGGTCATCTCCGACGGCGCGCCGGTGGACGATTCCACCCTCTCCGCCAATCAGGGAAATTATCTGGAGGAACATCTGCGCCGCGTGATCGACTGGATCGAGACGCGCACGCCGGTGCAGCTCATTGCCATCGGCATCGGCCACGACGTCACGCGCTATTACCGCCGCGCCGTCACGCTGGTGGACGCCGAGGAACTGGGCGGCGTCATTACCGAGAAACTGGCAGAGTTGTTCGACGAGAAGCCCGTGCAGCCTACGCGGAAAAAAATGCGCTGATCACTTGTGCCGCCTGATCGTGTCCTTGCGGTCGTCGAACCAGCCGCCGCCGTATGACGTGCAGATTTCGGTGTTTTTCGGGATACGGCGGAGCGCCCGCACCTGATGGTAGAGCGTGCCGTCATGCTCGTCCCATTCCACCTCGGCGTTCGGGTCTTCCGCGTGGTTGAAATAGGATATGACCCCCATGATGACGCCGCAGCACTTCGTCGTGTCGGTGATCCCGAGCCTCTTGCGCAGCGCCTTCGAAATGGCGCCGATCCTGAAAACGTAGTTGCCGAGGACCGTATCCTCGATCGCCTCGGTCGCGGGCTTGTTCAGGATAAGGGTCGGCGTGACTTCGAGGATTTCGCCCTTGCGAATATCGGACGTGCAAAACACACCGCGCCCCTTGTGGCCGGTGTCTTTCAGGTACAGCCCCTGCTTGCGCGCGAGTTTTATTTTTTTCTTTGACATGGTTTGCATACATACTCTGTTTGGCGGCAGGGTTTCAAGCGCTCATTGGTTGACATATCCCCCTTTCAGCAGCCATGATGCCTCTTATGAGCAAGGCCTTTACGACAGAAGATCGGGAGACGCAGGAAGAGCCGGACGATGCCGCGCCTGAAGAATCCCTGCCCGCAGGCGTCAAAAACTACATGACGCCGGGTGGATTCGCCGCGCTGCAGGCGGAACTCAACCATCTTTACCGCGAGGAGCGCCCCAAGGTGGTCGAGATCGTCTCGTGGGCGGCGGGTAACGGCGACCGCTCGGAGAACGGGGATTATCTCTACGGCAAAAAGCGCCTGCGCGAGATCGACCGCCGCCTGCGCTACCTGACGAAACGGCTGGAAAGCGCCGAGGTCGTCGATCCGAAAAAGCAGCAGGGATTGAAAAAGGTGTTCTTCGGCGCCACGGTCGTCTACGCCCGCGAGGACGGCAGCGAGCATGTCGTCACACTGGTCGGCCCCGACGAAGCCGATGTCGCGAAGAAAAAGATCAGCTGGCTCTCGCCCGTCGCCCGCGCCCTGCTCAAAGCGCAGGCCGGAGACGAAGTGACGGTCAGAACCGCCGCGGGAACGGAAACGCTCGAGGTTATTTCCGTCAATTATCCGCTTTAGCGCCCCGCGCGTCCGAACTTTCCGTTTGACGCGCCTTTATTCCCTTATAAAATCATACCGAAAGAGGTGCCAGCATGCGTCAGGAGCGCGTATGAAAAAAGATGTTTTTCCGGTCGCCATCATCGGCGGGCTGGCGGCGATTCCCGTCATCCTGATCATGGCGCTGCACCACCCGAAGCCGGCAGGCACCGATCCCCTCTGCATGAACAATTGCACCCAGCGCGGCTTTGAGACCCGCTATTGCGAAACGCGCTGCTCGT
>JAGXAX010000345.1 GCA_018971405.1 Alphaproteobacteria bacterium
CGCCGCGGCGGGCGACGTGCGGCTGCACGACGACCTCAGCGCGGCCGTGTTCGAAACCGTCGGTGAAGCTTGAACGTCCTTCTCGCCGGCTGCGGCAAGATGGGCGGCGCGCTGGCGCGGCGCTGGCAGGACAAAAACCTCTGCCAGAAACTGGTGATCGTCGATCCCGCCGCCTCGCCGCTCAAATCCTTCGCCGACATTCCCAGGAATTTCACCCCTGACGTCATCGTCTTCGCCGTCAAGCCGCAGGCGCTGGCCGGAATGATCGATGATTACGCGGCTTATCCCGACGCGCTCGTCATCACCATCGCCGCGGGAAAACCGGCCGCGTTTTTCGAACGCCGTCTCGGCGCGGACGCGAAGGTCGTCCGCGCCATGCCCAACACGCCCGCCGCCATCGGCAAGGGCATCACCGTGGCTTGCGCCAACCAAAACGTCACGCCGGCGGAGAAAGACCGCGCGGCGAAGCTGCTCGGCGCGGTGGGCGATGTGTTGTGGGCGGAAAACGAATCCCTGCTCAATCCCGTGACCGCCCTTTCCGGCTCCGGCCCCGCTTACGTCTTTTTGCTGATCGAGACGCTGGCGCAGGCGGGCGCGAACATCGGCCTCCCGCGCGACATGGCGGAGAAACTCGCGCGGCAGACGGTCATCGGCGCTGCGTCCCTTGCCGAAATTGATGCCGCGACGCCTGCGGAAATTCTGCGCCGAAACGTCACCAGCCCCGGCGGCACGACCGAAGCCGCGCTGAAAGTGCTGATGTCCGATTCAGGCATACAAGACCTCTTCAACCGCGCCCTCAAGGCCGCGACGCGGCGGGCGGAAGACCTTTCGCGCTAGACCGGCAACCTTACAATCACCTTCAGCCCGCCCATGTCGCTGTCGGCGAGCGATATCTCGCCGCCGTGGGCGTTGATGATGTCCTGCGCGATGGACAGCCCCAAACCGACACCGCCGGTTTTCGGGTTGCGCGATTTTTCGAGGCGGAAAAACGGCTTGAAAACGTCCTCGCGCTGCGCCGCCGGAATGCCCGGCCCGTCGTCATCGACCGTGACCTCGACCGCTTCCGGCTCCGTGGTCAGGCCGATGCGCACATGTTGCGCGTATTTGCAGGCGTTGCTGACGATATTGGAGAGCGCGCGCTCGATCGCCACGGGGCGCGCGCGCAAAGGCGCATGGTCAACGCAAGTCTCTGCGATCTCCGCCCCCTGCCGCCGCGCGTTCGCGGCGATGCGGGCGAGGACAAAGCGCATGTCGACAAGTTCCGTCGGCTCGTTGCCGCCGCCGCGCGCGAAGGCGAGATAGCCTTCGAGCATTTTCTCCATCTCCTCGATGTCCTGCCGCAGATTGTCGTTTTCCGGCGACGCCTGCTGCATGGCGAGCTGCAGCTTCATGCGCGTGAGCGGCGTGCGGAGATCGTGGGAAACGCCCGCGAGCATCGCCGTGCGGTGATCGATCTGGCGGCGGATACGGTCGCGCATGTCGAGAAACGCCCTGCCCGCCTGCCTGACCTCGCGCGCGCCCTCGACCTTGAAATTGGCGAGGTCCTGCCCCTTGCCGAGCTTTTCCGCGGCGAGAGCGAGCCGGTGGATCGGGCGGATCTGGTTGCGCATGAAGACCACCGCGACCGCCATCAGCACGATGGCGCTGCCGATCAGCCAGAGGATGAAAATATAAGTGCGCGGGTCCATCAGCCGGTCGTCGGAGCTCAGGAACCTGACGACGCG
>JAGXAX010000346.1 GCA_018971405.1 Alphaproteobacteria bacterium
CGGCGGGGCGTTGCCGGTGACCGGCTGCGGCGCCGTCACCGTTTGCGCGCCGGCGCGCTGGAGCCGCGCCGCCGTCAGGTTGTACCCGATCAGGAACAGCACCAGAAAGGCGGCGGCGCAGGCCCTCCGCCCGCGGCGGCGGGCGCAGGCCGGTTTCTTCCGCGCTGGCGTTCCCTTTTCCGTCATTTCATCGGCGTTCCTTCCGACGCGTTGCCGAAATCGTACTGGCTTTCGACTTCATTGCTGACCTGCGAGGCCAGCAGCAGCATTTCATGATCCATGATATCAAGGTCGTCGCTCATCTGGATCACCTGCAGGGCATCGTCGACCACCATTTCCCGCTGGCTGTTTTCAGGTTCGTTGATCTGCCCCACGGCATACATCCCGCTGCGGAAGCGCTGCGTCATCAGCGCGCGCAGGATCTCGTCGCGGCTGGGGTTGTCGGCGGTCGTGACGTCCTCTCCGGTCAGGGCGCGGATTTGCTTCAGCAGCGGCTGGAAGCCCGGCTGGTACTGCGTCGGCGGGTCAGCAAGGTTCAGGCTCAATTGATTGTTCGTATACTTGTTCGATGCCGACTCGTCTGCGTAGTTCAGCCCGGCCGGCACGCGGCGCGAGATGACGTAGTTGAGCCCGTCGTACACGACCTGACGCTTCGCTTTATAGGACACGCTCGCCAGAATGGCCGCCTTGCCGCCCTTGTCGGGGTTGGCCGTCACCGGATCCTTCACGAAAGGCTCGGCGAGGTTGACCACGAGCCTGTCGAGATTGACCGACGCAGGGCTGTTGCAGGACAGCGCGTCGACGGCCTCGGGGTTGGTCACGCAAGCAGACGGAAGGGGCTTGGGAAAGCCGGTCGTGAGGGGAATGGTGTCCTCGCCGAAAACCGTTCCGGCGACGTCGACGTCCTGATCGACGTATGCGCCGTTCTGCGTGCAACCGGCGTTGCCCGCGTTGTCGGCGGTGTTGCACCAGTAGGGAACGTATCCCGCCGCCTGATTGTTGACAGGATCCTGATGCTGCCAGACGTATTGCATGTCGAGCGCCATGCCGCCGTGCGCGGGCATGTCGTAGTCGTTCGCCGAGCGCCAGATCTTGCCGACGTCCGCCGCCGCGTTGTACCCGTCGCTGAAACTGGTCGCGCGCGTCATGCCGCTCATCATCGTGCCCGCCATGCAGATGGCGGCGGCAGGGCGCAGCGCGCGGTGATCCGCGATCTGCATGTCGGCGACCGTGGCGGCGGCGCGATTGATGTTCGCCGCGTCCTCGAACGCTCCGCGCGCGAAAGACTGCTCGGCGTCGGCTGTGTTCAGCTGGCGCGCCATGTCCTGCATCGACGGCAAGAGATTATAATACCAGAGAGTATCGATAAGAGCATCGAACTGCCGCTTCGTCCAGTCGAGGACGGGAAAGATCGCGTCGTTGAAGATCGACACCATCGGCCCCATATAGGCGACCAGCTCCTGCTGCGCCGTATCCAGCGCCGGCTGGATGGTGTCGTTGTAGATGGCGTTGAGCGCATCGGACAAGCTGTTCGGCGCGATGCAAATGTTGCCGCACGTGCCGCAAATCTGCGCCCGGCATGTCTTGACATGGCCCACCGTCAGGTATCCCGCCAGCGGAAAAACGACGGCCACCAGCAGGATTAGATATCTCTGAAATACGTTTCCCCTACGCATGTACCTGACACCCCGGCAAACAGCGTTCCCCAGCTAGAAG
>JAGXAX010000347.1 GCA_018971405.1 Alphaproteobacteria bacterium
ATGCGGATTCTTCTGGTGGAGGATGACAGGATGCTCGGCAGGGCGACGGCGGACGGGCTGAAGACGGCTTATGCCGTCGACTGGTGCGAGACCGCCGAAGACGCGGCGGAAGCCCTGCGCACGACGGATTACGACCTCGCCATCCTCGACGTCAACCTTCCCGTCCGGTCGGGGCTTGATTTGCTCAAGGAGATGCGCGCTGGAAGGGACGACCGTCCCGTTCTCCTGCTGACGGCGCGCGACGCCGTGCGCCACAAGATAGAAGGCCTGAACGCCGGCGCCGACGACTACCTGACGAAGCCTTTCGACCTCGACGAGCTTCTCGCGCGCGCGGCGGCGCTGATCCGCCGCAGCCAGCGGCAGGCGCCGTCGCAGGTCCTGCCGGGCGGCATCGTTTTCGACAAGGCCGCCCACACCGCCTCCAGGGAGGGCAGGGCCATCCCGCTGTCGGCGCGCGAACTGGCGGTGCTGGAGGTTCTGGCCGGCAACGTCGGGCGGGTCATCAGCAAGGCGCGCATCGAAGAGCACGTCTATGACTGGTCTGACGAAGGGATCGAGAGCAACACCATCGAGGTCCATGTCTCCGCGCTGCGCCGCAAGCTCGGCAAGGACTGCATCAAGACGATCCGCGGGCTCGGCTACATGATACCGTCATGAGAAGAAAAACCTATTCGCTGCGCCTGCGCCTTTTGTCGCTGATCGGCATACCCGTCGTCATCACCGGCATCGTGATGGGCGGGCTCGCGCTTTTGTCGACGTACAACGAAATCGACGAGGTCTACGACGCGCAGCTCGCGCAGAACGCGAAGCTCCTCCTGCGCATGACCCAGCACGAGATCATGGACCATAAGCGGCACGGGCTGCATCTCGACGCGGAGGCTTTCGACTTTTCGCATTTCTACGAAAGGAAGCTGTGGTACCGCATCTGGCAGAAAGGGCGGCTGATCACGCAGTCGCGCGAGGCGGGCGCCTTCAGGGACGTCATGCCGGTGACGCCGGGATTTTCGCGGCAGGACATCGGCGGCATACACTGGCGCTTTTTCGTCTACGCCGATCCGAAGACCGCCATCAGCGTCGAGGTCGCCGAGAACAGCGAGGTGCGCACGGAACTGATCATGCAGATCCTCGGCAGCCTCGTGACGCCGGGTCTCATCTTCCTGCCGCTTATCCTTGTGATCGTCTGGACGGGGACGACGGAGAGCCTGCGCCCGATCAGGTCCATCGCCGAAGAGCTGAACCTGCGCAGCGCGCAGGACCTGTCGCCGCTTTGCGATGAAAAGCTGCCGCGCGAGATCGCGCCGTTCGTCGTTTCGCTCAACCGCCTGTTCCTGCGCGTCGCCGAGACGTTCCGCCGCGAGCGCGAATTCACCGACAACGCCGCGCACGAGCTGCGCACGCCGCTCGCCGCCATGAAGACCCAGACGCAGGTGCTGGCGAAAAAAGCCGGCGGCATGCCGGAATGCAGGGACGGGCTTGAAAACCTGCAAGCCTCCATCAACCGCGCGGGGCAGCTTGTCGAGCAACTGCTGTCCTTCGCGCGGCTGCAAAACGAGAACGCCTTGCCGGAGACCGTGCATTTTTCCTTTCTTGCCGAAGAAGTCTTGCGCGAGATGCATCCGCTTGCCGACCGGCGCGGACAGTCTCTGGAGACGCAGATCGGGCAGGGCATCTATTTGCAGGGCTTCGCCGACGGGCTTGCCGTTT
>JAGXAX010000044.1 GCA_018971405.1 Alphaproteobacteria bacterium
GGCGACGATCAGATGACGGTCAAGGATTTCCCCCCCTTTGCCGGAGCGTTTTTCAAGCGTGGCGGCGAGCACTTTCATGCGCTGGCCGTCGTGCAGGCACCAGACGCCGGGCCAGGGGGTAAGCGCGCGGATCTGCCGTTCGATGACGGCGGCGGGCTGCGTCCAGTCGATTTTCCCGTCTTCTTTCGAGAGCATTTTCGCGTAGGTCGCGCCGTCTTCGGTTTGCGGCTCGGGGGTGATGGCGTCAATATTCTCCAGCGTTCTGACGATCAGCTCCGCGCCCTGCTTCGCCAGCGCGTCATGCAGTTCCGGCGCGGTGGTTGTTTGCGCGATTGGCACTTCGCCGCGCATTAAAACCGGCCCCGTATCGAGGCCCGCATCCATCTTCATGATGCAAACGCCGCTTTTCGCGTCGCCCGCGAGGAGGGCGCGCTGGATCGGCGCCGCGCCGCGCCAGCGCGGCAAAAGCGAGGCGTGGATATTGATGCAACCGTATTTCGGCGCGTCCAGAACTTCCTGTGGCAAAATCAGCCCGTAGGCGGCGACGACGGCGGCGTCGAGGTCAAGCGCGGCGAAATCCGCCCGCGCGGCGGCGTCTTTTTTGAGGCTTTTCGGCGTGCGCACGGGGATGTGCAGATCTTCGGCGCGGCGCTGCACGGGCGCGGGCTGCAATTTATGTCCGCGTCCTGCGGGGCGCGGCGGCTGGCAATAAACGCAGACGACGTCATGACCGGCGTTCACAAGCGCATCGAGGATATGCACGGAGAATTCCGGCGTGCCCATAAAGGCGATTTTAAGTTTCTTAAAGCAGGACATGGCTTTCCGCCATCTCTTCTTCGTTTTCTTTTTTGTATTTCTTGAGCTTGCGCATGACGATGTCACGCTTCAGCGTCGAGAGGTGATCGACGAAAAGAATGCCGTTAAGATGGTCCATCTCGTGCTGCAGGCAGGTGGCGAGCAGCCCCTGGGCCTCGATCTCCTGCGCTTTTCCGTCGTAATCGAGATATCTCACGCGCACTTTTTCAGGCCGCGTCACTTCGGCGTATTGGCCGGGGACGGAGAGGCAGCCTTCGTTGTAAACGCGCAAATCTTCCGACGCCCAGAGGATTTCCGGGTTGACGAAGCAGAGCGGGTTGACGCGCCGGTGCTGCGGCGGAATATCGTCATCGCGCTTTTGCTCGACGTCGAGCACGAGGATGCGCTGAGAGACGCCCACCTGTGGCGCGGCGAGGCCGATACCGTCGGTCGCGTACATGGTTTCGAGCATGTCGTCCATCAGCTTGCGTTCTTTATCCGTCACTTTTTTGACAGGCTCGGCTATCTTCTTCAGCGACGGATGCGGTGCGACGTAGATTTTCAGGACGGTCATGCTCAGCCGTTCTCCGCTTTTTTGAAGTCTTCGACCTGCCCCGCATCGAGCAGGTCTTTCGGCAGGGACTTTCCGGCCTTGACGCCGAGCGTCTTCAGCTCTTCCGTCTGGCGGATGATGTTGCCCGTGCCGGTGGAGAGCTTTTTGAAGGCGTCGTCGTAGGTTTTTTGCGTCGCGTCGATCTTTTTTCCGAGGTCCTGCATCGTATCGACGAAACCCGCGACTTTGTCGTAGAGCAGGCTGCCGCGCCGTGCGATTTCCAGCGTGTTCCTGTTTTGCCGTTCCAGCCGCCAGACGGATTCGACCGTCCTGAGCGTGGCGAACAGCGTCGAAGGGCAGACGATGACGATTTTCTTCTCCCACGCGAAGCTGTGCAGCGACGGGTCTTCCTGCAGCGCGAGGGAGAACGCGCCCTCGATCGGCATGAACATCAGCACGAAGTCCGGCGTGCCCTTCGCTGCATCCTGATATCGCTTGCCGCTGAGGCCGGTCACATGGGTGCGCACCGAGGCGAGATATTCTTTTGAAAACAGTGCGCGTTCGCCCGCGTCTTCCGTACCGCAGTATCTTTCGTAAGAAGTCAGGGAAACTTTGGAGTCGATGATGATGTGCTTGTCTTCCGGCAGCATGATCATGACGTCGGGTTTCAGAACGCCGCCGTCCTCGATATGGCGCAGGCTCTGCCCGCCGCCCTGCGTCGTGTACTCGATGCCCTCGCGCAGGCCCGCGGCTTCGAGGATTTTTTCGAGCATGACTTCTCCCCAGTTGCCCTGCGCTTTCACGTCGCCCCTGAGCGCGCGGGTGAGATTTTCCGTCTGCTGCGACATCTTCTCGTTGACGGAGACGATGTGCCTGATTTCTTCCTTGAGTGAAATCTGCTCCCTCATCTGGGTGCCAAAGGAATCGTCGATCTTCTTTTGGAATTCCTGCAGCCGTTCGCGCAGGGGATTGAGCAGGTTGCCGAGATCCTCGCGGGATTCTTTTTTGAAGCGGTCGGTTTTTTCGTCGAAAATGCGGTTGGCGAGGTTTTCGAATTGCAGGGAGAATTTTTCTTCCATGTCCGCGAGGCGGGTTTTGAGGAGGGCGCGCGCGACAAGAAAACCGGCAGCAAAGCCGATGCCAATGCCGATAATCATATATATGACATAATCAACCATAATATCTCCGCCATTTCCTTTTTAATAATATATAAAAGCATCCCGTGCAAAGGTCAACTTTCGGCGCAGACGAAACTAGGATAAAATCCTTCAAAACCGCCATCACCGCAGGCTGTTTTTTGAGGAAAGATGTCTAGCCGGAGGGGTATGTCATGTATGAGCGCCGCAACCAGCCGCTAATTACACGGGCGCAATGGCTGAGGCGTCTGGCGCGGTCGCTGCGCCTGTCGGCTGCCATCGTCGGAGTGTCGTTGCTTTCCGGCATACTGGGATATCACTTTTGGGGCCATTTGAATTGGGTGGATGCGCTGCTGGAGGCTTCAATGATCCTTGCCGGGATGGGGCCGGTCGCGCCGATGCGGAACGATGCCGTCAAGATTTTTGCCTCTTTCTATGCCCTGTTCAGCGGTTTCGTCATTCTGGCGGCGTCCAGCGTCGCTCTGGCGCCTGTGCTGCACAGGTTCCTCCACCGCTTTCATCAGGAGAAATAGGATTTGCGAAAGAAGGAAAAGGCGCCCGCAACGGTGGGGGAGTTTATCCGGTATGGCGCGCGCCGTTTCATGAGAGAAAAAATTTCCTTCGGGCATGGCACGGATAACGCCGTGGACGAGGCCGCGTGGCTGGTTTTGGAAACATTGGATTTACCGATGGATGAAACAGCTCCGCTGGATAAAGTTTTGACGGTGCTGGAGCAAAAGGCGGTTCTTGCCATTATCAAAAAACGCATCGAAACGCGCAAGCCTGCCGCCTATCTGCTCAAGAAAGCCTATCTTCAGGGTTTGCCGTTTTACGTGGACGAACGGGTGATCGTGCCGCGCTCGTTCATCGGCGAGTTGCTTCCCGATTTCGGCCTGATGCGCCCGCCGAAGACAATTCTCGATCTTTGCACCGGCTCCGGCTGCCTCGCCGTTCTCGCGGCGTATCTCTTCCCGAAGGCGAAAGTGGACGCGGTGGACTTGTCGGCGCAAGCGCTGGCAGTGGCCAGACGTAACGTCAGGGATCATCGCATGGAGAAGCGCGTGCGGCTTTTCAAAGGCGATCTTTTCACGCCGCTCAAGGGAAAAAAATACGACCTTATCATCACCAACCCGCCTTATGTCGATGCGAAAGGGATGAAGAGGCTGCCGCAGGAATACCGCCATGAGCCGGAAATGGCGCTCGGTTCCGGCAAGGACGGACTGGACATCACGCGGCGCATTTTGAAAGAAGCGGCAAGCCACCTCACGCCGGATGGCGGCATATTGTGCGAGATCGGGCGCGGCAAGACGCTGCTCGAAAAGGCGTACCCCCGCCTGCCGTTCCTCTGGCTCGATACGGCATTGAGCGAAGGCGAGGTCTTCTGGCTGACGCGCAAACAGCTCGTCGCGGGAAACTGATTATTTCTTCTTGAGCCCGTCGGGGTCGACCCAGCCGATGTTCCCGTCCTTGCGGCGGTAGACCATGTTGAGGCCGCCGTGCGTCGGGTTGCGGAACATGAGCGACGGCAGGTCGCCCAGTTCAAGGCGCATTACGGCGTCCGAAACGGCCAGCGTCAGCACCTGCGTTTCCATTTCGGCGACGACGGCGGGTCCGTTCCCGCCTTCGGCTTCGTCGTCCTCGCCGCGCAGCGTGGTGTAGGCGGCGGCCGTCACGTCGTCCGGTTCGGTTTTGCGGTGGTCGCGGAGCTTGTCCTTGTAGCGGCTCAGGCGCTTGCCTGCCGCTTTGGCCGCGATGTCGAACGCGGGATAGGGGTCGTCGGCCTCATGGTGCGTTTGCAGCACGAGCCCGCCGCCGACATGGATGGAAATGTCGGCCTTGAACAGGTGGTTTTTCTCCTTGGAGAAGATGACCGTGGCCTCGATGGGGTCGCGGAAATATTTCGTCGCGGTATGACCGAGTTGTTCCTCGACGTGGGCGCGCAGGGAGTCGCCGACGTCAAGGTGCTTGCCTTTTACTGTCAGTTGCATGGATCGGTGCCTTTTTGTTAGGGAAGTATATACTTCTATTTATACGCCTGCGGGCATTAAAATCAAGTTAACTAATGAAGGATCCTGCGTGAAATGCTCATGATTTTCCTTGGTTTTTCAATCTCCTGCGCTGGACGGAAGAGGGGATTTTCATAGCCTCGCGGTATTTGGCGACGGTGCGGCGGGCGATATCGACTCCGTCCTGTTTCAGGGCTGAAACAAGGTCGTCATCCGAGAGTATGGCGGCAGGGTCTTCGGCGTCGATCAGCGTCTTCAGTTTGGCCTTGATGGCCTCCGACGAGAATTCCGCCGCGCCGTCGGCGCTGGAAACGCCGCTGCTGAAGAAATATTTCAGCTCGAAAACGCCGCGCGGCGTGCCGATGTACTTGTTGTTGGTGACGCGGGAGACGGTGCTTTCGTGCATGCCGATTTCCGCGGCGATGTCGCGCAGCACCAACGGCTTTAAAAACTCCACGCCGTAGTTGAAGAAGGCCTCCTGCTGCAAGATGATCTCGCCCGCGACCTTCATGATCGTCTGCGCGCGCTGGTCCATGGCGCGCACCAGCCAGTTGGCGGTGTTGAGCTGTTCGGCGAGATATTCCTTGTCTTTTTTGGCCTTGGCGTTTTTGCTGATCTCCGTGTAATAGGTCTGGTTGACCAGCACGCGCGGCAGCGTGTCGCTGTTCAGCTCCACAGCCCAGCCGCCGCCCTTGCTCTTCGGCAGCGGCTTCATGAAGACGTCGGGGATGACGGTCTGCGAGACGAAATGCTCGAAGTCGAGCGCGGGTTTGGGGTTGAGCGCCTTGAGTTCGGCTATCATGTCCTTCAGATCCTGATCGTCCACGCCGCAGAGCGCTTTCAGCTTCTTCAGGTCATGCGCGGCGAGAACGTCGAGGTTTTGCACCAGCTTTTCCATCGCGGGGTCGAGCCGGTTTTTTTCCGTGAGCTGCAAGGCGAGGCATTCACTAAGATTACGCGCGAAAATCCCCGCCGGATCGAGCTGCTGGAGCTTGCCGAGAATGCCTTCGATGCGCTCGATGCCGCAGCCGAGCCGCTCCGCCAGCCCTTCGAGCGGCGTGCGGAAGTAGCCGGATTCATCGAGATAATCGACCATCAGGGTGGCGATGGCGCGGTCCTTGTTGTCGGTGAAATCGACGTGGATCTGGTCGTGCAGGTGGTCGCGCAGGGTGGTCGTCGCGGCCATGGCGTTCTCGAAGCTGTAGTTGTTGTCGTCGAACTTCAGATTTCCGCCCGCGCCGACGCCGGAGAGCGTCGAGCGGGAATAATCGAAGTCCTCGCCCGCGTCGCCGGACTTTTCGGCGAAGCCCTCGCCGGTGTCGAGCTCGCGTTCACGGTTTCTTTCATGGACTTCGCCGGTTTCCTCCGTCGCGCCCGTATCCATCACCGGCGTTTCATCGCTGCCGCCGTCCGCGGGTTTTTCAGGCGCGGCGCGGGCATCCTCGCGTTCCAGCAGGGGGTTTTTTTCGAGTTCCGCTTCGATATATTCGGCCAGTTCGAGGTTGGAAAGCTGCAAAAGCTTGATCGCCTGCTGCAGTTGCGGCGTCATGGTCAGGGTCTGGCCCTGCTTTAAATCAAGCCTTTGGTTGATCGTCATATCCCTCGTATCCCGCGGGCATATCCCTGCGGCTCCCCTCCGTTCAGGGTAACATTTTCGCGGAAAAAAGTCTAAAGGCTGAACTTCTCGCCGAGATAGACGCGGCGGACGTCTTTATGGGCAACGATTTCGGACGGTTTGCCCTCCATCAGCACTTCGCCGCCGTGGAGGATGTAGGCGCGGTCGACGATATCAAGCGTGTCGCGGACGTTGTGGTCGGTGATCAGCACGCCGATGTTGCGGTTCTTGAGGTGCTTGACGAGGTCGCGGATGTCGGCGACGGCGATCGGGTCGATGCCTGCCAGCGGCTCGTCGAGCAGGATGAAGTGCGGGCGCGCGGCCAGCGCGCGGGCGATCTCGACGCGCCTGCGCTCGCCGCCCGAAAGCGCGACGGCGGGCGTCTGGCGCAGGTGGCTGATGGAAAACTCCGCCAGCAGTTCTTCCAGCATGTTTTCGCGGCGGGTGTAATCCGCCTCGACCACCTGCAAGACGGAACGGATGTTGTCCTCCACGTTGAGCCCGCGGAAGATGGA
Organism: Alphaproteobacteria bacterium; assembly: GCA_018971405.1. Lineage (GTDB taxonomy): Bacteria > Pseudomonadota > Alphaproteobacteria > Micavibrionales > UBA2020 > PALSA-926. Next base: position 6,621 of record JAGXAX010000044.1, read on the forward strand.
GGATTCCTGCGGCAGATAACTTATGCCCAAGCGCGCGCGGCGGTACATCGGCAGGCCGGTGATATCCTGCCCGTCGAGCAAGATGCTGCCGTTGTCGGCGTCGATCAAACCGGTGACGATGTAAAAGCAGGTCGTTTTCCCTGCGCCGTTGGGGCCGAGCAGGCCGACGGCCTCGCCGCGCCTGACGTTGAGCGAGACGTTGCGCAGCACGGGGCGGCGCTTGTAGCGCTTCATCAGGTGATCGACGACCAGCCCCTGCGGGTTGGAGACAAGCCGTGGTTCCGCTTTTTTTGTTTCAGTCGCCAACTTTTCCGGCCTTCGGTTGCGGCGTTTCCGCCTTCGAATTTTCCGCAGGCGCCTTGTTTTTGGGCTGCGGATAGAATGTGCCCGTGACGCGCCCCTCGGTCGCGGCGTCGCCCTTTCCTGATAATCGGCTTATTCCGGTCTTCATGTCAACGTCCGCGCGCGTGCCCTGCAGCAGGTTTTTGCCCTGCAGTATGCGGACATGGCCCGTCAGGACGGCCTTTTGCGTGGTCGTGTCGTAGACGCCGTCGTCGCCCGTGGCAGTTTCCGAAAGTGTTTTAATGACGACATGGCCGCGGGCGGTGATCGTCTGGGCGGTCATTTTTCCCGTCGCGTCTTTGGTGAAGGTGGCGCGCATGACGTCGGCGGTGAGGGTATCGGAGCCTTTGACCGCTTCGGGGTTGCCGATGGCGGTCATCGTGCCGTCGCGGCTGTCATATTCGATCCTGTCCTTCGCCGTGAGGACGCTCTCGCCGGAGGTGATCTTGAGGTTTTTTCCGGTCAAAACGGCATTGCCGGTTCTGACCGTATAGACCGCGTGGTCGCCAGCGGCGGTGTAGGGCGGGGCGGAGATGGTGACGTTGCCGTCGGCGTCCAGCGTGGTGACGTCCGCCGCGCCGCCGCGGGCATTGGTGTAATGGGCGGTCAGCGTGTCGCTGTGGAGCGAGACATTGCCCTGTGTCGCGACCACGTTTTCGAAGGCGGTATAGGTTTTGGCCTTGCGGTCCCATTGCAGGGATTGTGCGGCGGAGATGGTGACGGGCTGCGGCGAATTTTGCGCGGGCGCGGCCAGCGCGGGCGTGCCCGCGAAAACGGCCAGAGCGGCGGCGATATATTTTTTCATCCGCGGGCCTTCCTGTTCGCGCGGCTGAAGACCGTCAGTCTGGCGGGGCCGCCGAAGATGATCAGGTCGCCATGGTTCAGCACCGACATGTTCCGCGCTGCCAGCGTGCCGGCCGGCCCTTGCGCGACGACGTGCCGCGCCGTATAGGCGGTTTTCTGCTTCATGTTTATGACGATGTCCTGCGTCCTCAGTTCATAGCCGCTGTCGTGGAAGATGTCCACATTGTCTTTCAGCTCCAGCGTGTCGCTCTTGCGGTCGAACGTGCCGGTTGCGGCCTTGGCCGCCAGCCACGTTTTGTCCTTGAGCGTGATATCGGCGACGGGGTTGGTGAACAGCACCATGTCGGGCGTGTCGACGGCGCGCATGGCCTTGTCCGCGGTGACGGTGTAAGGGCTGCCGTCGGCATCGACGTCCTGATATTTGGGCTGGATCAGCTCGATCAGGCCGGGGGTGGTTTTTTCGGCGGTCGGCAGGGTGGCGACGTTCTTTTGCGGCGTATCGTTGTCCGAGAGGTGCGCGATCAGCACGCCGATGATCACGAGCGCCGTCAGCGGCAGGGCGACCTTCATGATCCGGACAAAAATGGAATACCCCCGCCGCACGACGTTGACGCGCCGCGGCGCATATCCGTCAAAGCGGCGCGGCGCATCGCCGCCGGAACGGCGGGGCTGCGACGGCGTTATCACGCAAAACCCGCGCGCAGGCAGTCGTGGATGTGCAGGAGGCCGACCGGCTTGCCGCCCGCGTCCACGACGAGCAGGCAGGTGATGCGGCGGAAGCTGTTTTTCATGTCGTTCATGACGGCCATGGCTTCCGCGACCAGCGTGTCGGGCGCGGCCGTTTTGGGCTGCGGCGTCATGATGTCTTTGGCCGTCTTGCCGAGGATGTCGCCGCTGATCTTGCGGCGGATGTCGCCGTCGGTGATGATGCCGGAGAGCAGGCCGTTTTCATCGGTGAGGCCGATGCAGCCGAAGCCGCGGGCTGTGATGATGCCGATCGCCTCGGGAACGGTTATGCTTTCTGGCGCGAGCGGAACCTTGT
>JAGXAX010000348.1 GCA_018971405.1 Alphaproteobacteria bacterium
GGCGTTCCTTAAAATCATCGAGCATTCTGCAGGGGGTTATCAATCATGAAATTGTCCGGAGTGAAACGCATGGAAGACCGGCAGGTTCTGCAGGCGGCGTTTGTCCTGTTTCTCATCGCGTGCGCGCCGTCGCGCGCACTGGCGCAGCAGGCGCCGTCGGCGGCGATGGAAGTGCCCGACATGCCGGGTGCTGCGGCACAGGCGGCGCCGGCGCAAAAAGCCGCCGAAATGCCGGACATGCCGGCTTCACAGGGAACGGTTGTTCCGGCGCAGCCGCAAGCTGCGGTCGCAACGCCTGCGGCGTCCGCGTCCGCCCGGCAGCAGCCCGCGGCCACGCCTGCCGTACAACCGTCCATCGCCGATGTCGCGGCGGCCATCGCGCCCGTTGCCGCCGCGCAGGGCGCGTCTTCGAAAGCGTCTCCGGCGGAGATGGCCATCGTCAACAACGCCGCGGCCCTGAAAAAATCCGCAACGCATGCCGCGCCGTCGGCGGTGTCGGGCCTGCGCGCGACGCGCCTGAAAAACCGCAAGGCGGCGGACAAAGGCCTGCGCGTCACCGATATTCTCGCGACGCCGGCGCAGGTCAGGCCGCTGCCGACGCAATATCTCGTCGTGCGGAAAAATCACGGCGCCAACGACTATGAATCGCGCCTTGCGGCCGCGCGCCTCGCCCTGTCGGAAGGGCATTACGCCGCGGCGCTGGGGCTGTTCAACGATTTGTTCAGCGCCGACACGGACGACCTGCGCGTCCTCATGGGCCGCGCCGTCGCGCTGCAGAAGCTGGGGCAAAACGCCGCCGCCATGGACACGTACAGGCGCGTACTGCAGATCGACCCCGACAACGTCGAGGCCATGACCAACACGCTCGGCCTGATCAACGGCAAGGACACGCCGGAGGCGATCGACGTGCTGCAAAAGCTGCGCCGCCTTTATCCCGCCAACGTGGCGGTAACGGCGCAGCTCGGGATGCTTTACGGCGTCGGCGGGGATTACGGCAACGCGCTCAAGTACCTGAACATGGCCGATGCCCTGAAGCCGGGTGACGGCGTGATCCTTTACAACAGGGCCGTCGCGTATGACCATCTCGGCAAGACGGACGAGGCGGCCGCGCTGTATCACCGGATACTCGATCTCGCGAGCGAGGGCCAGCTCGGCGCGTCACTCCCGCTTGACGACATCAGGCAGCGTCTGGCGACGCTCCGGTAAAACCGGCATGTTATTCGCTGAAACGGCGTTCGTGACGTTTCTGGGGCTGGTTCTCGGCAGTTTCGCGACCGCCTTGTCGTACCGGCTGCCGCAGAATATTTCCATTGTCACGAAAGCGCGTTCGCAATGCCCGTCCTGCAGGCACGCGCTCGGCGCGGCAGACCTCGTGCCGCTGTTTTCATGGATATTCCTCAAAGGCAAATGCCGCCACTGCGGCGCGCGCATCGGGTTGCGCTATCCGCTGATCGAGTTGGCGACGTTGTTCTTGTGCCTGCTTTTTTTTGCGATTTACGGACTGAGGCCGGAAACCGCCGCCGTTTTCGCGCTCGCGCCGGTTCTGGTCGCCATCATCGACATCGACCTCTGGCACCGGATCATCCCCGACAGCCTGCACGTCGCCGTTTTCCTGACCGGCGTCGCGGCGCTGGGCGCCGGCGCGGCGCTGGCCGCGCATCCCGTTTCTGTTCTTGCGGCGCGAGGCATGCCCGCGCTCGG
>JAGXAX010000045.1 GCA_018971405.1 Alphaproteobacteria bacterium
GCCTCTTTCGGGTCTTTGCTGACGGAGTCCCAGGAAAAAAAAGAGCCGCTCCGCCAGTCAAAAACAAGAAGCCAGTTTTTAAGGGGGGCTCTGTTGCCGCGTTCCTTTTCCATCAGAGCCCTTATCAGGCCTTCGTTCACGAACGAATCGAAAGCCTTGTGCTTGTCGGAGCGTTCAATAATCCCCCTGCACTCTTCCGTAAGGGCGTCGATCTCCAGCCTTTTCTCCCGGGAGGGGTTTCTTCCCGCCTCAACCTCGTAGAAAGCGTCGGACAGCATTTTGAAGTAATTAATGACCCGCCTGTCCCCTTCCTGTTCTTTGAGATGGTGCCCATATACGACAGATGTCCTTTCGATGCTTTCCGCCCAATAGTGCTGGATCTGGCTTCTGATCTGCAGTTCGAGCGCGTAGCCGTTTCTTTCAAGCAGGACATGGAGGGCCCTGTAGCCGGTGTCGTCCCGGCCGCGCTCTCTGTAGTCCGTCATGTTTTTGATGGAATAGACGCTTTTTTCTGTGGTATGGCCCTCCAGATATTTCAACAGGGATATGACGTCGGAATTTTTTTCGACGATGATCCTGCATCCGCCGATATCCTGAAGCTGGGAAAGGCGGACGGAGAGGCGATTGAGCTTTCTGATGATCTGGGGTTTTCGCTTCAGTCTCTGGGCGATATAGTACTCCCGCCCGTATCCGGCCATAAGACGCTGCAATTCTATCGTCGTTTCCGAAAGGGGCTGAAGATGGCTCATGCGATGCTCGTCAAACAGCTCTTCGAGTTCGATGTACTCGACTTCGTCTTTATAATCGTATTTGGCGAGCGCGCGGCCGGCTTTGTCAATTTTGCTTTTCGAAATGGGCATTGCTTGCGCCTTATGCGGGATAATATGTGACCCAGTCAATATATACGATCGGCAATGTCATGCCATAGCCTGAGGGGGAAATGCCCCCGCCGGAACTTATGTCCGGATATCGAATTCGAAGGATTTTATTGCCCTTTGGCCGGACGCGCGCCTTTTTGCACAGCGGTCTTGCAGGCGGCTTTGTCCGGCGTGCTGTCTGCCTTCGCCTGTTTCGCGGCCTGCGTGGCGGCGGCTTCGCGCCGGAGGGCGTCAAAACCCTCTTGGAATGCCTTCATCAATCCCATCTGCCCTCCCCTTATATAAAAACGGATGCCCTGAAAACTAACACCCGTCACCGCCTCCGTCAAATGGATTCTGGAAATATAATATAATTCACTGTTATGCCTGCGCCAGGGCTCTGCCTCGCTTCATAAATTGTCTCAGGTCAGGCGGCCTGCTAAGATTTTAAAAACACACCGGCGGGAGACGCGCATGGACACATTGCAAGCGGGAACACCCGCCCCTCTCGGCGCGACTTTTGACGGCGGCGGCGTCAACTTCGCGGTTTATTCCGCCAACGCCACGCAGATCGAGCTCTGCCTGTTCGACGCGTCCGGCGCGAAAGAACTCCGCCGCGTCGCGCTCGTGAAAACCGGCGACGTCTGGCACGGCTACCTGCCGAACCTGAAACCGGGCCAGCTTTACGGCTTCCGCGCCCACGGCCCTCACGATCCCGCCAACGGCCACCTGTTCAACCCCGCGAAGCTGCTGCTCGACCCTTACGCGCGGGAAATCGCGGGAACGGCGCGCTGGACGGCGGCGCAAACAGACTTCAACGCCGACAACGCAAGCGACATGCCCAAGGCCCGCGTCACGGAACCGCTGCCGCCGCGCAGCGCGCCGCCCCGCCCGCGCGCCGAAAAAGGCAAAGAGCTGATCTGCGAGTTGCACGTCAAAGGCTTCACGAAAGAGGACCCCGCCGTGCCGCAAAAGCTGCGCGGCACCTGCGCCGCGCTCGCGGAGCCCGGCGTCATCGACGGCCTTAAAAAGCTCGGCGTCACCACGGTCGAGCTTCTGCCCGTGCAGGCCAAGCTCCACGACGCGCGGCTTGAAAAGCTGGGGCTGAAAAACTACTGGGGCTACAACACGCTCGGCTTTTTCGCACCGGAGACGGAATATCTCGCCACGGGAAAGCGCGAAGAGTTCCGCGACATGGTCGACGCGCTGCATGCGGCGGGGATCGAAGTCATCCTTGACGTCGTCTACAACCACGCCGCCGAAGGCAAGGCGCACGAGCCTGCGCTCTCCTTCCGCGGCCTCGACAACGCCGGCTACTACAAGCTCGACCCCGCCGGGAAAAGCAAGTATATCGACGAAACCGGCTGCGGCAACACGCTCGACGCCGGAAAGCCCGCCGTCCGCCGCCTGATCCTCGACAGCCTGAGATACTGGGCGGAGGAATTCGGCGTCGACGGCTTCCGCTTCGACCTCGCGCCGGTGCTCGGCCGCACGGCGCAGGGCTTTGACGCAAACGCGCCGCTGCTGAAAGAGATCGCGGCCGACCCCGTGCTCTCCCGACTGAGACTGATCGCCGAACCGTGGGATACGGCGGCGGACGGCTACCGGCTCGGCGCGTTCCCCGCGGGCTGGCGGGAATGGAACGACAAGTTCCGCGACGCCGTGCGCGCCTACTGGCGCGGCGACGCGGGCAAGGCCGGCGAACTCGCCTCGCGCCTTGCGGGATCGGCCGATATTTTCGACAAGCCGGGGCGCGCGCCTGCCGACAGCATCAACTTCGTCGCCTGCCACGACGGCTTCACGCTGAACGACGTCGTCAGCTACGACAGCAAGCACAACGCCGCCAACGGCGAAGGCAACCGCGATGGCAACGATAGCAATTTCAGCGCCAACCATGGCGCGGAAGGCGAAACGCCCGATCCCGCGATCCGGAGCCTGCGCGAGCGGCAAAAGCGCAACATGCTGGCGACGCTTTTTCTCGCGCAGGGCACGCCGATGCTGCTCGCGGGCGACGAAACCGGCAACAGCCAGCAGGGCAACAACAACGCCTATTGCCAGGACAACGCCACCGGCTGGGTCGGCAGGGACAATCTTTCCGCGGACGCCCGCGCCCTGCGCGCCTTCGCGTGGAAGCTCGCCGCCTTCCGGCGCGAACAGAAGCTGCTGACGCAGGAGAAATTCCTCCACGGCCGGCCGGTCGATAAAAGCGGCACGCCGGACCTGCAATGGATTTCCGCCGACGGCACCCCGATGACGGAAAACGACTGGAACAGCCCGTGGAAAAAGTGCTTCGGCATGCTGCTCTCCGCCGCGCCGGAAGACGGAAAGAGCGGCCAGCGCCTGCTTGCCGTCTTCAACGCCGCCGCAAATCCCGTGCCTTTCACGCTGCCCCCCGCAAGCGGCGCGGGATGGGAGCGCGCGATCGACACGTCCGAACCGGATTTGAAAGCGCCGGACGCCGCGGCGGGCAAAACCTATACCGTTCCGGCGCGAGCGGTCGTCGTCTTCACGCAGCGCGCCGCCGGCCTCCCTGGCCCGGGTCACGGCGGGAAGCCCGGAATTAACGGTTAGTTAACTTACATTGGATTTAATTAACGCCGGCATCCCGCTCCGGTTAATCCTCCGCGGAAGATAATGAGAGGATGCAGGACAACAAACGGAACCCCTCATGACCGCCGCCAAAGACACTTTCATCGCCGTCACGCGCTTCGGTCTCGGCGCCGCGCCGGGAGATTTCGACAACATCCGGAAGCCGCGCCAGTGGCTTGAAGACCAGCTGACCCCCGCCGCCGCTGCCGCCGCCGCGCCGCAAAACATCCCGACGACGATGACGGCGCTGCGACAGATGCAGGAAAACGGCATGATGATGCGGCAGGACCGTATGGCCGCGAAAGACTCCATGGACGACGGCGCGAAGGAGCAGCTCGCCGACAGCATCAAGGCCATCAACAAGGGCGAGACGCAGGATTTCGTCACGCAGGCCGCGGCGATGACCCGCGCCGCGGCAGGCTCGCCCGCGCCGTTCTTCGAGCGTCTGGTGCAGTTCTGGGCCAACCACTTCACCGTCTCCATCACCAAGCGGCAGGATATCGCCTTCGTCGCGCCCTACGTGCAGGAGGCCATCCGCCCGCACGTCCTTGGCAATTTTCACGATCTGCTCCGCGCCGCGACACGGCATCCGGCGATGGAGATCTACCTCGACAACCAGATCTCCATGGGGCCGCACTCGAAAGCGGGCCTGCGCCAGCACAAGGGATTGAACGAGAACCTCGCCCGCGAAACCATGGAACTGCACTCGGTCGGCGTCGACGGCGGCTACACCCAGCAGGACGTGACGGAATTTTCCAAGATCCTCACCGGCTGGACGATCGACCGGCAGGGGCGCGGCGACGGCAGCGGGTTTTTCTTCGCCCCCGCCATGCACGAGCCGGGCGACAAGTTTTTTCTGGGGCAGGTCTATCACGAAAACGGCGTGAACGAGGGCGAGCAGGCGCTGCAAGTCCTCGCGCATCACCCTTCAACAGCGAAATTCATCGCCGTCAAGCTCGCGCGGCACTTCATCGCCGACGACCCGCCGCCCGCCGCGGTGGCACAGCTGCAGCAGGCCTTCGCCGCGCACAACGGCGCGCTTATCCCCGTCTACCGCGCGCTGATCGGCCTGAAGGAAGCGTGGGCGCATCCGCTTGTCAAGCTCAAGACGCCGCAAGACCTCGTCCTCTCCATCCTGCGCGCGGGCGGTTTCGCGGATAGCCTGAAAGACCAGCAGGTCGTGGGCCCGCTGCGCATGCTGGGGCAGATGCCCTTCACCGCGCCCTCGCCCGCGGGCTGGAGCGACAGGGCCGCAGACTGGATGAGCGCCGAGGCGCTTTTGCAGCGCATCAACGTCGCCCGCTTCGCGGGGCGCCTTTTGCACACGCGCCTCAACCCGAGCTACCTGATGGAAAGCACCATCGGCCCCGTCGCCTCGGCCGAAACGCGCAACGCCGTGCTGGGCGCCGGCAGCGTGCAGGAGGCCATCACCCTTTTGTTCTCCAGCCCCGAATTTCAGAGGAGATGAGCCCATGACGGATAAAAAAATGACCGGTCAAAGCAAAAACATCTCCCGACGCCGCCTGCTGCAGGGTTTCGGCGCGCTCGGCGCAAGCACGATGTTTGCGGGCGCTATGTTCTCCGGCATCCGCGTCGCTTTCGCAAGCGCGCCGGTCGACGCGCGCTTCGTCTTTGTCATCCTGCGCGGCGCGATGGACGGCTTGAACGTCATCCCGCCCTACGGCGACGGCAGCTACGTCGACGCGCGCAACGGCCTCGCCCTGCAGCCCGCGGATTACGCGCCGCTCGACAATTTCTACGGCGCGCACAATAATCTTTCCGCCTTCACGAATATGTTTCAGGCGAAGGAGGCGCTCGCGCTGCAGGCCGTCGCCACGCCCTACCGTTTGCGCTCGCACTTCGACGGGCAGAACGTGCTGGAATCGGGCGGCCTCGCGCCGCACGAGATCGCGACCGGCTGGCTCAACCGCGCGCTGGCGCTTTACGGCGCGCGCGACAAAAAACTCGGCCTCGCCGTCGGGCAGTCGATCCCGCTCACGCTGCAGGGCAAGGTCGAGGTCGCGACGTGGGCGCCGGACGCCCTCGGCATGCCCGACGATACGATGCTGATCCTGCTCGATAAGATGTACAAAAAGGACGCGCTGTTCGAACAGGCGCTCAATGAGGCCGTGAACGTGCACAACATCGCCGATCAGGCGCTCGGCGGGCCGGACGCCATGAAGAAAATGGGCGGAGGACAGAACTTGCAAAACAAGGCGGCGATGCAAAAGACCGCGGCGGCGGTCGGCAAGATCCTCTCCGACCCTCAAGGCCCGCGCATCGCGACGATGGAGATCAACGGCTGGGACACGCACTTCAATCAGGGCACGGCGAAAGGCCCGCTCGCTAACAACCTCGCCGCGCTCGACGCAGGCTTCGGCGCGCTGAAAGAGTCGCTGGGCGCGGTCTGGGGAAAGACCGCCATCCTCGCCGCGACGGAATTCGGCCGCACCGTGCGCCAGAACGGCACGGCGGGCACCGACCACGGCACGGCCTCCTGCGCTTTCTTATTGGGTGGTGCGGTCAACGGCGGGCAGGTGGTGGCGCGATGGCCGGGCTTAAACGGCAACAGCCTTTATCAGAACCGCGACCTCGCGCCGACGATGGACCTGCGTCAGGCGGCGAAAGCCGTGCTCGTCGAGCATCTGGAACTGGAACTGGCGGGCGTGGAAAAATATGTCTTCCCGCAAAGCGCACAACTCCGCCCGCTGGAAGGGTTGATCAGAACCTGAAGCAAGGCCCGGGCGCGCGGTTTCACGCGTGACGGCGTTTCGCCTTAAAATTTCTTATCCGCAGCCGCAGGAGCCGCCGCAGCAACCGCCGCCCTGTTCCTCTTCGGAATCCATGGCGTAAGCGTCGAGCACGAGCATGTCGCGCTCCTTTTTCTTCTCCGCCGGGGGGGGGGTTTCGTCCCTGCCGGAAAACATGTTCTTCAAAAGCGCGATCATTTCAATTCCCTTCAGGCCGCGAGGCTTTCTTCGGCCTTCGTGTAATCAAGTTTGAGGTCGCGGGCGACTTCCGGCTGGGTGATCTTGCCCTTGCAGACGGTGAGGCCGTTGCGCAGGTGCTTGTTGTCGGAGAGCGCCTTGACCCAGCCCTTGTCGGCGATTTCGAGGCCATAGGGCAGCACGGCGTTGTTGAGCGCGTAGGCCGAGGTGCGCGGCACCGCGCCCGGCATGTTGGCGACGCAATAGTGCACCACGTTGTCGACGACGTAGGTCGGCTCGTCGTGGGTCGTCGGCTTCGAGGTTTCCGCGCAGCCGCCCTGATCGATGGCGATATCGACGATAACAGATTTCGGGCGCATGCCTTTCAGCAGGTCTTTGGTGATCAGCTTCGGCGCGCGCGCGCCCGGCACCAGCACCGCGCCGATGACGAGATCGGCGTTGCAGACATATTGCTCGACAGCGTCATGCGTCGAATAGATGACGTTGGCGCGCGCGCCGAACAGGTCTTCGAGCTGGCGGATGCGGTCGAGGTTCTTTTCGAGGATGGTGACGTTGGCTTCGAGGCCGACGGCCATCTTGGCCGCGTTGGTGCCCGCGACGCCGCCGCCAAGGACGACGACGTCCGCCGCGCGCACGCCCGGCACGCCGCCGATCAGGATGCCCGACCCGCCGCGCGTGATGTGCATGCTGTGCGCGCCGACGTGGACGCCCATGCGCCCCGCGACTTCGCTCATCGGCGCCAAGAGCGGCAATCCGCCGCGTTCGTTGGTCACCGTTTCATAGGCGATGGCGATCGCGCCGGAGGAGATCAGCCCCTTCGCCTGCTCGGCGTCGGCGGCGAGGTGGAGATAGGTGAAGAGGATTTGGCCTTTTCTCAGCATTTTGCATTCGACCGCCTGCGGTTCCTTCACCTTGACGATCATGTCGGCCTTGTCGAACACCTCTTTCGCGGAGGCGGCGATCTTCGCGCCCGCCTTGACGTAAGCTTCGTCGCTCGCCTGGATGCCGACGCCGGCGTTGGTCTCGACGATCACCTGATGCCCGTGGCGCACGTATTCGCGCACCGACGTGGGGGTGAGCCCGACGCGGAATTCTTTGGTCTTAATCTCTTTGGGTACGCCGATCAGCATTGCTTTTTCTCCTGTGGAGTTCGATACTTCTATAAATCGCGATATGACACTATATCCCCGTTCACATTAAATTCAAGGGTGTACATTATGACAAGCAAAACCGCGCAAAAAACCGCCGTCCTTACCTCCAAGGAAGCCATCGAACGCGAATCCCATTTCGTCGCAAAGAATTACAAGCCCTTGCCGGTGCTGCTCAATCGCGCCGAGGGCGTCTACGCGTGGGATCTCGAAGGCAACAAATATCTCGACATGATGAGCGCCTATTCCGCCGTGTCCTGCGGCCACTCGCACCCGCGAATCGTCAGGGTGCTGACCGAGCAGGCGAAGACCCTCGCCATGACGAGCCGCGCCTATCACTCCAACACGCTCGGGCCCTTCATGGAAAAGCTCTGCGCCGTCGCGGAGATGGATCTCGCCCTGCCGATGAACACCGGCGCGGAAGCGGTCGAAACCGCGATCAAGGCCGCGCGGCAATGGGGCTACATGGTCAAGAAGATCCCCGACAACAAGGCGGAGATCATCGTCGCCAACGGCAACTTCCACGGCCGCACGACGACGATCATCGGCTTCTCCTCCGAGGCGGACTACAAGAAGAATTTCGGCCCCTTCACGCCCGGCTTCGTCTCCGTGCCGTTCGACGATATAAAAGCGATCGAAAAGGCCATCACGCCCAACACGGCCGCCGTGATGTTCGAGCCGATACAGGGCGAGGCGGGCATCAAGGTGCCGCGCGACGGATTCTTGAGCGCGCTCCGCAAGCTCTGCACCGAGAAGAACGTGCTGATGGTCATGGACGAAGTGCAGTCCGGCCTCGGCCGCACCGGCAAGATGTTCGCGTGGCAGCATGAGAACGCCAAGCCCGACCTGCTGATTTTGGGCAAGGCGCTGGGCGGCGGCCTGCTGCCGGTTTCGGCGGTGGTCGGGTCCAAAGAAGTGATGGGCCTCTTCGTGCCCGGCTCGCATGGTTCGACGTTCGGCGGCAACCCGCTCGCCTGCGCCGTCGGCCTCGAGGCGCTCAACGTGCTGATCGAGGAAAAACTGGTCGAAAATTCCGCCACGCTCGGCAAATACCTGCTCGAGCAGATGCAGGCCATCAAGAGTCCGCTCATCCGCACCGTGCGCGGCCGCGGCCTGTGGATCGGCGTCGATTTCGAACCGAGCAAAGTCTCCGCCCGCACCGTCTGCGAAAAGATGATGGCGCACGGCATGCTCTCCAAGGAAACGCACGAGACTGTGGTGCGCTTCGCCCCGCCGCTCACCATCACCAAAGAGC
>JAGXAX010000046.1 GCA_018971405.1 Alphaproteobacteria bacterium
CCTGCTTATCCACTTCGAGTTTCAGCAGCGCGGCGTCGGCGATTTTGGCGTCGACCTTCTTCACTTTATCCACGGCGGCGAAATCCCGCACGCGGCGCGTGAGCCTGCCCGCGATGCGCGGCGTGCCGCGGGAACGCCTTGCGATTTCGAACGCGCCTTCCGGCGTGATGTCCATGCCGATGATCCCCGCGCCGCGCTGCACGATCTGCGCCAGTTCTTCTGCCGCATAAAATTCCAGCCGCAGCGGAATGCCGAAACGCTCGCGCAGGGGGCGCGTGATGAGGCCGGAACGCGTCGTCGCGCCCACCAGCGTAAACGGCGGCAGGTCGATGCGAACAGAGCGGGCCGCGGGGCCTTCGCCGATGATCAAATCAAGCTGGCGGTCCTCCATCGCGGGATAAAGAATTTCCTCGACTGCCGAGTTGAGGCGGTGAATCTCGTCGATGAACAAAACGTCATACGGCTGCAAATTGGTGAGAATGGCGGCGAGATCGCCCGCTTTTGAAATCACCGGGCCGGACGTGGCGCGAAAACCGACGCCCATCTCGCGGCTGATGATCTGCGCCAGCGTCGTCTTGCCCAGCCCCGGCGGGCCGAAGAGCAGCACGTGGTCGAGCGGCTCCTTGCGCGATTTGGCGGCTTCGATAAAGACTTTCAAATTTTCGCGCGTTTTTTTCTGGCCGATGAATTCGTCGATCGAGAGCGGGCGGATGGACAACTCGTCGCCGTCTTTTTCCGGCTGGTAGACGGGCGCTATTTCGCGCTGGGCTTGCATATCGGATGTCACGCGCTCAACTCCTTCAGGGATTCACGGATCAGATCGCCGAGCGGCAGGTCATCGCCCTTCTCGCGCAGCACGTCGGCGACGGCGCTGAAGGCCTCGCTCCGGCCATAGCCGAGATTGATGAGCGCCGAGACGGCATCGTTGCTCGCCGCGACCGGCAGTTCGGCGGCGGGCGCGCCGCCCTTGCCCTTCTTGCCGGTCGCGGATTGCGCCTGCTGCGTCGCCGTAAGCCCGAGCGCCATTTTTCCCGCCTTCTCCTTAAGTTCGGTGATGATGCGTACCGCAAGTTTTTCCCCGACGCCATCCGCCATTTTGATCGCCGCTTTATCTTGTGAAGCGATCACCACCGGCAAACGATCGGCCGGAACTGCGGCGAGGATCGACTGCGCCACCTTCGCGCCGACGCCCTGCACGGTGCACAAAATCAGGAACCATTCCTTTTCCGCCGCATCGGCGAAACCGTAAAGCGTGATCTGGTCTTCACGCACGATCGTCTCTATCAGCAGACTGACGGGCGTGCCCTTGTGCGCGCCGATTTTGGCCAGCGTGCGGCTCGACGCATAAACGAGATAACCGACGCCGTTCACCTCGATGATCACATAATTGCTGCCGACATTGTCGATCAAACCGGAGAGTTTTGCGATCATCGCACGCCTCCGCTCATGATGCCGCCCATTTTCACGCGGCTGGACGCATGGTTGGCGTGGCAAATGGCGACGGCGAGGGCGTCCGCCGCATCGGGCGAAGCCTCGACGCCGGGGAGCAGCGTGCGGATCATCATCTGCACCTGCTCTTTTTCCGCATGCCCCGCGCCGACCACGGATTTTTTCACCAGATTGGCGGGATATTCCGAAACGGGAATGCCGAACTTCGCGGGCGCGAGCAGCGCGATGCCGCGCGCAAGGCCGAGTTTCAGCGAAGACGCGGGATTTTTATTCACAAACACTTCCTCGACCGCCGCTTCTTCCGGCAGCCAGAGCTGCATCTGCTGCGTCAGGCCATCGAAAATTTCCGCAAGCCGCCGTGCCGACGGCGATTTGGCATTCGTTTCAACAACGCCGTGGGAGACATGCGAGATCCTGTTGCCCTGCACGTCGATCAGCCCCCAGCCCGTGCGCTGCAATCCCGGATCGATGCCGATAATTCTCATGCTCTAATCCTCCAACTTCGCTATACTGCGGATATAGGCGACGAAATCCGGATCTTCGCCGGGCAGCAGCTCGGGCAGAAAAGCGCGGAAATCCGGCCGCTTGCACCAGAAAATGATATAGTCCTCCCACGTCGACCAGAGGCGCAGCGATTCCCTGTCCATCTTCTTCTCGTACACGAGAATGAACGCCTGCTCGAACAGGGAGACGAGAGAGTCGAAAATGATCTTCTTGCGCTCTTTTTGCTCGGGGCTAAGCGCGCCATCGGGAACAGGATCGGTGCGCAGGCGAAGGTCCGCGTTGCGGATGAGCAGGTCGTTGAATTTCGCGTATTCTCCGGCGAGCGCCTGATACATTTCCTCGTTCTTGACCTTGGCTTCCTTGCTTTTCTCGTACATGAAAAGCGCTATGGCATAGGGCGCGGAAAGCGCCAGCGCGATATTGGCCGCCATCAACCAGAATTCGGCGACGGTCATGATGCCATCAACCGCGCCATCACGCCGTCGTCCATTTCAAAGTTGGCGAATACGTTCTGCACGTCGTCGCTATCTTCCAGCGTTTCGATCATGGCGAGCAGGTCTTTCGCCTGCTCAGGCGCGACGGCGACGGTGTTGTTCGGCTTCCAGACGATGCCGGACTCCCGCGCTTCGCCGAATTTCGCCTCCAGCGCCTCCTTGACGGCAATAAAATCGGACGGCCGGGCCGTGACCTCGTGCGCGTCGGCGGAAGATTCAACGTTCTCCGCCCCCGCCTCGACCGCGGCCTCGAACATTTTATCGTCCGCCGCAACGTCGGCCGGAAAACTGATCGACCCCACCCGCACGAACATGAAGCTGACCGAATTCGTCTCGCCCAGCGCGCCGCCGTTTTTGGCAAAGGCGGTGCGGACATCGCCCGCCGTGCGGTTGCGGTTGTCGGTCAGTGCCTCGACGATCACCGCGACGCCGCCCGGGCCATAGCCCTCGTAGCGGATTTCCTCATAATTCGACGCATCGGCACTATTCGGGCTGCCCTGCTCGATGGCGCGCTTGATGCGGTCGTTCGCCATGTTGTTCTTTCGCGCCTCGACGATGGCATTGCGCAGGCGCGGGTTGGCGTCCGGATCAGGCTGGCCGGACTTCGCCGCCACTGTAATTTCACGCGCCAGCTTATTGAAAATTTTGGCTTTCTTTTTATCCTGCGCACCCTTGCGGTGCATGATGTTCTTGAACTGGGAATGGCCGGCCATGCCTCACCGCCTCTTTTTATTGATTTTACTGCCTTATTTTTAGCATATGCGGCGCCTTTGAGAAAGGATGTTTCTCTTTTGTACTACATATATATTATGGATATTTAGTCAGCTCTTTCAGACCCTCGCCAAGCTCCGCCCGTTCCTGCGGCGTCATGTGGGTGGCGTTGCCGAGCGGCATGGCCGTGTGGTCGACCGCCTGCGCCATGATCAGCGGCGCGTATTTTTCGATCTCCGGCATGGTGTCGAATGCGATGCCTTTCGGCGCGGCGGTGAAGCCTGCCTCAGTCGGCATATCGCTGTGGCAGGCACTGCAGCGTTCGCGGACGATCAGCCGCACCTCGGCGGGCGAAACCGCGCCCTTGACGGTCGGTGCCGGATTGCTGCCGTGCGCCGAGACGAACAGCGCGACGATGACGATGCCGAGCGCCCCCGCGACAGGATACCAGTAATTGACGTTGCCCTTATGCTTGAGGTTAAAAAACTGCCGGATCGGCCAGGCCGCCGCCGCCAGCCCCGCCAGCACCAGCCAGTTGTGCGGCACGCTGTAAAGCATCGGGTAATGGTTGCTGATCATCACCAGCAGCACGGGCAGAGTCATATAATTGTTATGCACCGAGCGTTGCTTGGCCTCTGCACCGAGGCGCGGATCAGGCGTCTCGCCTGCCAGCAGCGCGGCGACAACCTTCTTCTGGTTGGGAATGATGACCTTGAAAACATTTGCCACCATCACCGTGCCGAGCATCGCGCCGACGTGGATGAACGCGCCACGGCCGGAGAAAATATGGCACAACGCATAGGCCCCAGCCGTGACCGCTAGAAACCACACGATGCCGAAAAGCCCGTTGTCGCGGCCGACGGGAGAGCGGCACAGTTCGTCATAGAAAACCCAGCCGCCGAATATGAACGAAAGGCCGATAAACGCCGCCTGAAACGGGGTGAGCGGCATCTTCGCGGGGTCGATAAGGTACAAATTCGCGCTGTAATAATACATCAGGCACAGCAGCGAAAAGCCGCTGAGCCACGTAAAATATGCCTCCCACTTGAACCAGTGCAGATGCTTGGGCATATGCGCGGGCGCGACGGCATATTTCTTGGGGTTATAAAACCCGCCGCCGTGCACGGCCCAGAGTTCGCCCGTGACGCCCGCCTTTTTCTCCTCGGCGGACGGCGCGGTCAGGCTATTGTCGAGCCAGACGAAATAGAACGACGCGCCGATCCACGCGATCCCCGTAATCACATGCAGCCAGCGCAGCGCGAGGTTCAGCCATGCGGCGTAGTCGATGATCATTTTAAGCCTGCTTCGCCTTATTCGCCGGTTCCTTCTCGTAGGCGAGAACCATGTCGTAGGCCTTGGTGGTGAGGAACTCGTCGAGCTTCCCCGCCATCACCATATCTCGGAACAACAGCGAGGCATCATGCAAATGCCTGTCGCGACCGAGTTCACCCGTCAGCTTCATCGTTTCCTGCTTCATCAAGTCGTGCATCAGTGCGTCATCCAGCGCGCGGCCGTCCTTCATCATGACCTTGTGATGCCGCCACTGCCAGAGCTGTGTGCGGGATATTTCCGCCGTCGCCGCATCTTCCATTAGATTGTAAAGCGGCACACAGCCATTGCCGCCGAGCCAGGCACGCAGGTACAAAATGCCAACGTTGATGTTCTTGCGCACGCCCGCCTCGGTGACGTCGCCCTTGGGCACGGTCAGCAGATCCTGCGCGGCGGCCTTCACGTCTTCGCGCAATTTATCAAGCTGGTTCGCCATCGGCATGTACTTGTCAAAAATCGTACGCGCCACGGCCACCAGCCCCGGATGCGCGACCCATGTGCCGTCGTGGCCGTCTTCCGCCTCGCGTTTTTTGTCCGCGCCGACTTTTTCCATCGCCGCCTTGTTCGCGGCTTCGTCGTTCTTGATCGGAATTTGCGCCGCCATGCCGCCCATGGCAAACGCCTTGCGCCTGTGGCAGGTTTTGATGAGGAGTTGGCTATAAGAGCGCAAAAAGTGCGACTGCATCGTTACCGTATCACGGTCCGGCAGGACGAAGGATTTATGCGCCGAAAACCGCTTGATGAAATTGAAGATATAATCCCACCGCCCGCAGTTGAGGCCCACGATATGTTCGCGCAGGACGGAGAGTATTTCATCCATCTGGAAGGCGGCGGTGATCGTCTCGATCAGCACCGTCACGCGCACCGTGCCGCGCGGCAGTTTCAGCGCGTCTTCGGCATGGGTAATGACTTCGCTCCACAGTTGCGCCTCATGATAGCTTTCCATCTTCGGCAGGTAGAAATAAGGCTTTTTGCGGTTGTGGAAGAGATACAGCCCGAAATCGAAGAACGATGCGGAGAGTGGTTCACCTTCCAGCAGCAAATGTTTTTCCTCCATGTGCAGCCCGCGCGGGCGCACCATCAGCACTGCGGTTTTGTCGTTCAGCTTGTATTCCTTGTGTGTGACGGGGTCGATGTAGTTGATGCGGCGGGTGTTGGCGTCCATCAGGTTGATCTGACCGTTGATGACGTTCGCCCATGTCGGCGTGCTGGAATCCTCGAAATCGGCCATGAAGACGTTCGCGCCCGAGTTCAGCGCGTTGATGATCATCTTGCGGTCCACGGGGCCGGTAATCTCCACGCGGCGGTCGAGCAGGTCATCAGGTATCGCGCGCACCGACCATGCGGCCGCGCGCATGTTCGCCGTTTCGGGCGGAAAATCGAGCTTGCCCGTCTTGTCCAACTCCGCCTGCCTTTTCACGCGATCTTCCATGAGTTCGCGGCGGCGGTGCCCGAAATGATCCTCCAGATCGAGGATGAATTCCAGCGCCTCGGGCGTGAAGACGCGCTCCTGCCCCGCGATCTTTTCCGCCTCGACTTTCAATCCGTATTTCATACCGCTTTTTCCTCCTCTTGTTCTTCCGTGCAGGGCGTAAGGCCAAGCGTGAGCAGTTCCGCCGCCAAGGCAATCGCAATCTCGCGCGGGTGCTTGCCCGTGACGCCTTTGATGCCAATGGGGCACACCAGCCTTTGCGTGTCCAGCTCCAGCGCCTGCAATCTTTTTCTGAACCGCGCCGATTTCGTTTTCGATCCGATCAGGCCGAGATAGGCGAAGCTCCCGTGTTCCAGTGCCGCCTTGACGATTTCAAAATCCAGCGCGTGGTCGTGAGTCATGACGACAATATATGTCGTTTCCGTCGCTTCTTTCAGCTTGCCGATCGGGCGCGTGGTGATGATTTTCTTGCAATTCCGCGGAATGGCTGCGGGGAATTCCTCCGCGCGTTCATCAACCCATATGACGCTGATCGGCAGTTCGTCCAGCACCTTCACCACCTCGCGCCCCACATGCCCCGCGCCGAACAGCAAAACTTTTTTGCGCGTCGTGGCGAAAGGCTCCAGCAGCACCGTCACATGCCCGCCGCAGCATTGCGCCAATGCGGGCCCGAGCGGATAATCCTTCGCCTGCGGCCCTGACACGGCCGCCGATAAAAGCTTTCGCGCCGCCACGATGGATTCAAACTCGAGATTTCCGCCGCCGATGGTGCCGAACTGCTTTTCCGCCGTAACGACCATCTTCGTTCCCGCCTCGCGCGGCGTCGAACCTTTGGCCTCCGTCACCGTAATCAACACGCAAGGCGTTTCGTTCGCGCGGAGACCGGTCAGCACATCCAGCCAGTCGTTCATTTGGTCACCGCCCTTAAGATGCGCTCGGGCGTGGCGGGCGCGTCGAGATGGCCTTGCGGATTGACGGACAGGGCCGCATCCTTGAGCGCCAGAAACACGGCCGTCGCCAGCATCAGCGGCGGCTCGCCCACGGCTTTGGAATTGTAAATCGTGTCTTCCTGATTGATTTCGTCATAGAGCGCAACGCGGAAATCCTTGGGGATGTCGCGTCCGGTTGGAATCTTGTATGTGCTAGGCGCGTGGGTTTTGATAATCCCCTTGCCGTCCCACCACAATTCCTCCGACGTCAGCCAGCCAGCGCCCTGCACGAAACCGCCCTCGATCTGCCCGATGTCCACGGCGGGATTGATGGAGCGCCCGACGTCGTGGAGAATGTCGGCGCGAAGAATGCTGCTCTCGCCCGTCAGCGTGTCGATGATCACTTCCGCGATCGCCGCGCCATAGGCGAAATAATAAAACGGTCGGCCTTTCGCCGCCGGCCTGTCCCAGTCGATCTTCGGTGTCTTGTAAAATCCCGTGCTGGAGAGCGAAATCCGCTCCGTGTAGGCGCCTTGCACCAGCTCTTTCCACGGCATGTTGCGGCCTGCGTCGAATTTGTCCAGCCGTTCCTTGATCGTCAGCGCTGCCGCTTCCGCCGCTTTGCCGTTCATGTCCACGCCGCTGGAGGCCGCCGTCGCCGAGGTGTTCGGCACTTTGCCAGTGCTGGTCGCCGTGATTTTGACGAAGTCGAGCGGAATGCCGAAGGTATCGGCAACGATCTGGCAGACTTTGATGTGCAGCCCCTGCCCCATCTCCGTGCCGCCGTGGTTGACCTGCACGCTGCCGTCTTTATAGACATGCACGAGCGCGCCCGCCTGATTGAGCATGGTGAGCGTGAAACTGATGCCGAACTTCACCGGCGTAAAGGCGATGCCTTTTTTGAGGATTTTGCTTTTTGCGTTGAAATCCCGCACCTCTTGCACGCGCCTGGCGTAATCGCCGGATTTCTCGAGCTGCGCGAAAATCCCGTGCGTGATGCTGTCCTCGACCGTCATGTGATAATGCGTGGTGCAGCGCTTACCGAGTTTGCCTTTCGGGTCGTAAAGATTGACCTTGCGCACGGCGAGCGGCTCTTTGCCGAGTTTGCGGGCGATTTCATCGACGATATATTCGATCAGCAGCAACCCCTGCGGCCCGCCGAAACCACGGAACGCGGTATTGGAAACCTTGTTGGTCTTGCAGCGGTAGCTCGTCACTTTCGCGTTGCCGAGAAAATAGGCGTTGTCGGCATGGAACATCGCGCGGTCGGCGACGGCGTTCGACAAATCCGCCGAATAGCCGCAATTGACCATATGCGTCATTTCGATGCCGCCGATCAGGCCCTTGTCGTCGAAGCCGACCCTGTAGGTGCAATGCAGATCGTGCCTTTTTCCGGTCATGGTCATGTCGTCGTCGCGATCGAGCCGCAGTTTCACCGGACGCCCCGTCTTCCGCGCCAGCAACGCCGCCGCGCAGGCGAACAATGACGCCTGACTTTCCTTGCCTCCGAAGCCGCCGCCCATGCGGCGCATATCCACCGTCACCGCGTGATCGGCAATTCCCATCACCTTGGCGATCAGATGCTGCACTTCAGTCGGATGCTGCGTCGAAGAGTAACAATGCATCTCGCCGTTTTCGAGCGGCGTGACGAGCGCCACCTGCCCTTCGAGGTAAAAATGTTCCTGCCCGCCGATATCGAACGCGCCTTCCAGCACGTGTGCGGATTTTTGAATACCCGCCGCGGCATCTCCGATCTGCATCACGTAAGGATCGCCGACGAAAGATTTCTCCTTCACCGCCGTTTGCACATCGAGGATGGCGGGCAGAACTTCATATTCCACTACGGCTTTGCGCGCGGCGGTGCGGGCGATCTCTATCGTATCCGCCGCGACGGC
>JAGXAX010000047.1 GCA_018971405.1 Alphaproteobacteria bacterium
CCCTTTGAGGGAGAAGGCGCGGGCGATGTCGCGCTTGTTGACGGAGTTTGGGCTCGCGTGAATAAAGTCGCGCAAGGCCTCTTTTGTCGGCAGTCCCGACGGGTGATTTTTCTTCTTCAAGCTTTGCTTGCTTTCCTGACTGTTTTCTTGGGCTTTGCGGCTTTTGCCGCAAGAAGCTCCAGCGCCTGTTCCAGCGTCACGTTTTCAACGACGGCGTCCTTCGGCAAGGTGGCGTTGATGGAACCGTGCTTGATATAGGGGCCGAAGCGGCCCTTGCTGACGGTGACGGGCTTGCCGTCGCCGGGATGGTTGCCGAGTTCCTTTAAGGTTCCGAACCCGCCGCGCCCCTTGCCCTGCTGCGCCAGCAGATCGACGGCGCGGTTGAGGCCGATTGTGAGGACGCCGTCCGGATCGTCCGCCGGAATGGATTTGAATTTTCCCTGATGGACGAGGAACGGGCCGAAGCGGCCGATGCCCGCCTTGATCATCTCGCCGGTTTCGGGATGCAGGCCGACTTCGCGCGGCAGGCCGAGCAGCGCGATCGCCTTTTGCAGGTCGATGTCGGCGACATCCATGCTGCGCGGCACCGGTGCGCGCTTCGGTTTCGGTGCGGCGGCTTTTTTCTTTTTTGATGCCTTTTCCTTTTTGCCTTTTTCCGCCGGTTCTTTTTCGGCTTTTGGTTCCGCTTCCAGCGGCGTTTCCGCAACAGGCGCGGGCCCGAGCTGGACGTAGGGGCCGTAAGGGCCGCGGCGCAGCGTGATCATCAGGCCGGTTTTCGGGTCGAGGCCGAGTTCCTTCGGGCCCATGTCCTCGCCTTCCGGCGCGCTGCCGTCGGCGGTGGAAGAAAGGACAGGGCGCGTATAGCGGCATTCGGGATAGCTGGAGCAGCCTATGAAGGCGCCGAACTTGCCGAGCTTGAGGCTCAGTTTTCCCGCGCCGCATTTCGGGCAGATGCGCTTTTTGTCTTCCGCCGTGGGATAGAGGATGGCTTCGAGGTCGTGATCCAGCGCATCGATGACGTCGGTGATGGGGAGGTCCTTGGTTTTGTCGACGGCGTCGGAGAAGGCGGCCCAGAAATCGCCAAGGACGTTTTTATAGGCGACCGCGCCGGAGGAGATTTCATCAAGTTTTTCTTCGAGATTGGCGGTGAAATCATACTCGACATAGCGCTTGAAGAAGTTGATCAGGAAGGCGGTGACGATGCGCCCGCGGCTTTCGGGAATGAAACGCCGCTGGTCGAGCTTGACGTAGTCGCGGTCCTGCAGCACTTGCAGGATGCTGGCATAGGTCGAGGGGCGGCCGATGCCGAGTTCTTCGAGTTTTTTCACAAGGCTCGCTTCGGAATAGCGCGGCGGCGGCTGGGTGAAATGCTGATTCGGCATGATGTCGGCAAGCTGCAGCGCTTCGCCTTCCTTCAACGGGGGCAGGCGGCGCTCCTCTTCGGAGGTGTTTTTGTCGTCGTCATCATTTTCCTCGCGGTAGAGCTTGAGGAAGCCGTCGAAGGCGACGATCGATCCTGTCGCATGAAGGACGACCTTGCCGTCGCCGTTGATGATGTCGACCGCAACCTGATCGAGAACGGCGGATTCCATCTGGCAGGCGACAGTGCGCTTCCAGATCAACTCGTAGAGTTTCGCCTCGTCGTCGTTGAGATAGGCTGCCACGCTTTCCGGCGTGCGGAAAGCGTCGGTCGGGCGGATGGCTTCGTGCGCTTCCTGCGCATTCTTGACCTTGGCCTTATAGGCGCGCGGGCTGTCCGGCAGGTATTTGCCGCCGAACTTGTTCTCGATGAGCTTGCGTGTGCCGGAAATGGCTTCGCCGGAGAGCGTCACGCCGTCCGTTCTCATGTAAGTGATGAGGCCGACGGTCTCGCCGCCGATATCCACGCCCTCGTAAAGGCGCTGCGCCGTGCGCATGGTCTTGGTCGCGCCGAAACGCAGCTTGCGCGAGGCTTCCTGCTGCAGTGTCGAGGTGATGAACGGCGGGGCGGGATGCCGCTTGACCTGCTTCTTTTCAATGGTGGCGACCTTGTAGGACTGCCCCTTGATGCGCCCGACGGCTGTATCGGCCATCGCCTTGTTGTTGATGGTCATCTTCTCGATCTTTTTGCCGTCGAGAGCGGAAAGTCGCGCGGTGAAGCTCTTGCCTTCTTTCGTCGTCAGCAAGGTCTCGATCGACCAGTATTCTTCCGGATTGAACACCTCGATTTCCGCCTCGCGCTCGCAGATCAGGCGCAGGGCGACGGACTGCACGCGGCCGGCGGAGCGCGAGCCGGGCAATTTGCGCCACAAAACGGGAGATAGCGTGAAGCCGACGAGATAATCCAGCGCGCGGCGTGCGAGGTAAGCTTCGACGAGGTTGGCGTCCACGTCGCGCGGATGCCTGAAGGCCTCTTGCACGGCGGCCTTGGTGATCTCGTTAAAGGCGACGCGCTTGATGGCGACTTTTTCCGCCAGCTTCTTCTCTTTCAGGAGTTCGGTGATGTGCCACGAGATGGCTTCGCCTTCGCGGTCCGGGTCGGTCGCGAGATAGACGGTATCGACTTTTTTGGCGTTGGTGAGGATGGCACTCAAAGGCTTGGCCGAGCGCTCGCCCAGTTCCCATTGCATGGCGAAGCCGTGTTCCGGATCGACCGAGCCGTTTTTGGCAGGCAGGTCGCGGATATGCCCGAAGCTGGCGACGACCGTGTAGTCGGGGCCTAGGTATTTGTTGATGGTCTTCGCCTTGGCGGGGGATTCGACGATGACGAGATTATGTGCGGGCATATGGCTTACTCCAAAAGGCGATGCACAATATATATAGTGTGCGCTACATCAGGTTTATCTTATTTCCCGGCTGCCGTTCAATACATCCTGCGATCTCTAATTCCAGAATAACGATTAAAACGTCGCTGACAGGCGCGCCAGCGGCGCGAATGACCTCGTCAATCTGTACGGGGGTGGAGTTCAACATTTCCATAATTCTCATACGCAGTGATTCGTCAGGCGCCTGATCGGCTGTTCCGCCTATGGGGCGGGGTGGACTTTGCCAAGGGCCGTCTGCCTGATCGTGCAGCGGCTTCAGGCGCAGGCTGCGCAGTTCGTGAATGATGTCGTCCGCGGAGAGCGCAAGGTGCGCGCCGTCCTGAATGAGCTTGTTGGTGCCTTCGGCGCGCGGGTCGAGCGGCGAGCCGGGCACGGCGAAAACCTCGCGGTTTTGTTCGGCGGCCATGCGGGCGGTGATGAGCGAGCCGGATTTCAGCGCCGCTTCGACGATCAGCACGCCGAGGCTCAGGCCCGAGACCAGCCTGTTGCGGCGCGGGAAATGCCGTGCCTGAGGTTCGGTGCCGAAGGGGCTTTCGGCGATGATCGCGCCCTGCTCGGCGATCTGCCGGTAGAGCTTCTCGTTTTCGCGCGGATAGACGATATCGATGCCGCCCGCGACGACGGCGATCGTGCCGGTTGAAAGGGAGGCCGTGTGCGCGGCGGTGTCGATGCCGCGGGCGAGGCCGGAAACGATGACGTATCCCGCGGCGGCGACCTTGCTCGAGAAATCCTCGGCGATCCTGCGTCCGGCCAGCGAGGCGTTGCGCGCGCCGACGACGCCGAGCGAGGGCTTGGGCAATAAAGCGGCGTTGCCGAGAACGGCGATCAGCGGCGGCGCGTCCTCCAGTTCCGCCAGCAGCGCGGGATAATCCGGCTCGTCGCGGGCGATCAGCCGTGCGCCGTATTTTTCGACCTGTTCGATTTCCTTTTCCGCGAGATCTGCGGCAAAGGCCTTGAGCCCGCCTAGCCGTCCGCCGCGGCGGGCGAGATCGGGGATGGCTTTCAGCGCATTGGCTGCCGAGCCGTAGCGTTCCAGCAGTTTATAGAACGTGATGGGGCCGATGTTTTCCGTGCGCGAGAGCTGCAGCCAGGCCAGCTTTTCTTTCGGGTCAAGGTTTTTGCGCGTCATGGGCGGAGGCCTTGCGGAGGTTGATCTTTCCTTCCGTGCCCTGGGCAAGCCGCTTGATGTTGCCGGCATGCTTGAGCCAGATCATGACGGCCAGCACCAGCGTGAACAGGACGACGGAAGGGTTGTGCGTGACGAGATAAGACAGCAGCGGGGAGACTCCGAAGGCGACCAGCGCAGACAACGACGAATATTTGCTCCAGATCGCCGTCGCCAGCCAGACGAGGCAGAGCGCAACGCCGACCTGCCATTGCAGCGCCAGCAACACGCCCAGCGCCACGGCCACGCCCTTGCCGCCCTTGAATTTCAGCCAGACGGGAAAAAGGTGGCCGGTAAACGCGCCGAAACCGGCGATCAGGGCAAGGTCGGGATGCGCCGCTTTCGCGACGAGTACGGGAACGGCGCCTTTCAGCGCGTCCAGCAGCAGCGTCGCGATGCCGAGTTTCTTTCCGCCGACGCGCAGCGCGTTGGTCGCGCCGATGTTGCCGGAGCCTTTTTGCCGCAGGTCGCCCGCGCCGCAGAGTTTGCCGAGCAGCAGGCCGTAAGGAACGCTGCCGGAAAGGTATCCGCCGCACAAGGCGAAAAGGACAAGAGAAAAAGGAAAGGGGGCGTGCGTGATGTGTGGGAGCAAGGCTGGTTGGCTTTCTTGTGTTTTTAAGGTAAACAACTATCCATTATTTTCAGTGAAGGTTCAACTGTTCAAAAACGGGCATTCAGGAACGGCCCGAGGCCAAACCTGTGCGCGGCTACGATGGCAATGCCCGCGGCAAGCCCCAGCCCTGCCGGCACGTTGATCTGACCCAGTTTGACTTTATGGTTACATTTTCTTTTGCCGAGGGCCATGACGACCCCGTGCAGCAGCGCCACGAAAGCACCAAGGCTCAATGCCATAAATATGTCCGGCACACCGAGCCCCAGCCCTGCCGCCGCCATCAGCTTGACGTCGCCGAGGCCGAGAGAGTCGGCATTGTAGAACTTATTCGCAAAAGCGCGGATGACAAGCAGCAGTCCGCCGCCCGCCAGCGCGCCAGTTGCTGCCTGTGCCGGACTGACGAAGCGCCAGTGCGTCGCGATGTGGAAAGCCATAAAGCTCAAAGCCAGCGCCGTGTTCAGGGGATCCGGCAATATATATTCTTTCAGGTCGCGCCAGGCCAGAGCCGCCAGCAGCGCGAAGATTAAAAAATATGAAAACATAGAAAGGATGACCAGCATGTTGGCGCGTCTGCCCTGAAAAATAAACCGAAGAGTTATATAAAAGTTTTATGCCTTTGATTTTCTTGTGAAGCACGTTCTTTTCAGTGTATATTATAAAGAGAGGCTTTGTACAAGCCTCCGGGCAAGGGGTTGTCCGGAACGTGAAATCAAGGGGGACTTTATCACAGTATGTTTGTGACCAAGTTCGGGTGCAATGGGGACTCAGCAAACAATTCTTGTCGTTGAAGATAATGACTTCGTCAGGATGCAGATCGTCACGTTTCTTCAGGAAGCGGGTTACGCCACGCTTGAAGCGACGGACGGCAACGCCGGGCTCGACATCATCAACGGCAATGTCGCGCTTGCCGTCGTCGACGTGCGGATGGAACCCATGGGAGGTTTTGACTTCATCGCGATGACGCAGTTTCAGGGCTACAAAATCCCCGTCGTGCTGGTAACGGGCGATCAGGACAATACGATGCTTGAAAAAGCGGGAACGCTCGGCGTCGCGACCGTGCTGATGAAGCCCGTGCAGAAAGACAGGCTGGTTTCCATGGTGGGCCGTTTGATCAAGAAAGGCGGCCGCTGACATGCGCATTCTGGGGGATAACATTACGGCGAAACGCCTGTTGAGAATGGCATGCATCGTTCTGCCGGTTCTTCTGGCCACGTCCTGCGCCTCGGTGGATGTGCCAGGCGGGTCTGCGGCGAGCATTCCCACCATCCCGCCGCCGACGCCGATGTACCGCGGCCTGAACGAGACGCCGAGCCCGATCACGCGCGTGCGTCTCGGCCGCGATGTCCTGATGCCGCAGATGGAACAGGAAGATCCGTTTCCCGACGTCGATGTCGGGCCCTACGAACTGCGCAACGAGACGCTGGCGAACGCGCTGCAGCTTATTTTGGGGAACTACAACGTCTCCCTCGCCTTCGATACCGACGAGGGCCTGAAGAAACGGATCACCATCTCCGACCTGCACGGCAGGCTGGGGGATGTCGTGCATGAGGTTTGCGCGGTGGCGGATCTTTATTGCCAGTTCAGGGACGGCACGCTCACCGTCAAAAAGACGGAGACTTTCGTCGTCGATCTGCCGCCCATCAACGTCGATGCGGCGGCGGCGTCATCGGGGAGCATAGGCTCCTCGGGCGCTTCGACGAACGGCACCTCGACGAGCGGCACGACCCAGAATACCGGCACGTCGACGTCCGCCACTTCGTCTTCGGGAGGCGGGGCGAGCGCCGGAGCCACGACGAACGACGCCTACAAGCAAATCGCGGACGGGTTGAAGGCCGTCCTGCAGATGTCCAATGACACGACTACGGCGCCGCAGGTGACTATCGATAATGCCACCCGGGTCCTGATCTATTCCGCGACGCAGCGGAGCAGCCGCGCCGCGAAAACGTACTTTGAAAGGCTGCGCAAGAATACCGCCCTGATCATCTTCGAAACCCACATCTGGGAAGTGACGCTGAACAATGACAACCAGACCGGCATCAACTGGAGCTCCCTCGCCGCGGCGACGGGGAATTTTGCCATCAAATCGACGCTGAGCAACAGCTTGTCGCCCGGGGTGGGTACGGCGTCGCCCATCACGATCACGCCGTCTTATACGGGCGGGCGGAATTATTCCGCCAATTTCATCCTCCAGTTCATTTCCGAGCACGGTGCGGTGAAGACCGTGTCGCAACCGCAGATCACGGTGCTGTCCGGTTCGAAGGCATCTCTGGTCATCGGGCAGCAGGACAACTACGTGGCGTCGACGACGACGACGGCCGGCACGGTGACGACGAACGAACAGTCGACGCTGCAGACCGGAACCGTCAACACGGGCCTGTCGATGAACATAGCGAGCGGCTGGGACAATTCGACCGTCTACGGCGCCATCACCATTACCCTGCAGGATCTTGTCAGGATCGACACCTTCACAAGCCCCAACGGCTCGTCCACGGTGCAGCTGCCGCATACGACGACACGCAGCCTTTCGACGGAAATCCGCGTGCGCCCGGGAGATTCGATCCTGATCGGCGGCCTCGTATCGCAGACGGACCAACTGACGTCGAGCGGCCCCGGCTTCATGAAGCCGCTGTTTGCGACGGACAGGACGGTCAACAAGACCAATACGGAGCTTGTTTTCCTGCTCCGTCCGCGGGTGGTCGTATTCGTTCCCGGTACGGATAGCGATACGCCGCGCATCACAGACGCTCCGCACGACGGCATGCAGCCGCCGCAACCCGACGGCCGCGACGAACATACCGCAGTCGGTAATGATGACGCGCCGGACAATGCATCGGACAATGCGCCGGAGCAGTCGCAGCCTTTGAGCGGAAAAGACGCGGCGGAAGGGGCGGCTTTGCCGGCGGGGATTTCTCCGGAGGCGTTCGCCCCGCAGGATCCATCCCCGCCGCCCGCCGCGCCCGAGAAGGGCATGCCGGTATCGGCCATGCCGGTTGCGGTGCAGCCGACAGGCGGCGGCAATGGGGATAACGGCAGTGGAGGGGCAAACCGGTAATGCTGCGCAAAAAGATTTCCATTTTTGGCCTGGCCGCGTTTTTGTTGTCTTTCGTTATGGCCGCACCTCCGGCGGCGGCGCAGTACAACGCCTTCAAGCCGCCGTCTGCCAGCGGTCTTGCCGCCAGTCTGGCGAACGCGCCCGATTTCAAGGCGGTGAAGGAGGTTATCAAGGGCGGCAAAGTCGCCGTTGGTTCGACGTCATATGTCGTCGTCCTTTTTGAAAACCAGTCCGCGACGCAGGTCACCGTCAACAGGGTCAGTTTGTATCCTTCCTCGAACGTTTCAGCGTCCGTCGCGCTAAATCAGTGCGCTTCGGCACCGCTTTCGAGGGATGCGCAATGCGCCATTACTGTGGCCGTCAAGGGGATGATGCCTGGCGCCTGGCGGGTGGATATCCTGCTCGATCACACCGGAAAGTCGCGGCTTGCCATGGCGTCCGTCGAGGGCGATGTCGAAGCGGTGGCGGAAAAGGCGGAAAATAATGCAGGGGAGGTCGGCATTTTCCCCGATGTTCTGGATTTCGGCCAATCCCCGGGGGGCATGGCGATCGTACGTTCCGTCACGCTGAAAAACCGGACAACGGAGGCCGTCCAGATCAGCCGTATTACCATGGATGTGCCGGCAGAATCGGGATTTTCCTATAAGTCCCAATGTCCGGAGTCGTTGAAGCCGGATGAAAGCTGCAACATTATCGTGACATGGCAGCCGACGAGCATAGGTTTGGCGCAAGGCGTGCTGATGGTCGAGCATACGGGCAAGAATGGAATGGTGCAGGCCGAAGTGAAGGGCGTGTTCCAGCCGCCTCCTGCAACGAAACAACCCAAGGCGGGTACCGACAGTGTGGGGATAACCCCATCCAGCCTTGATTTTGGAACGTCCGCAGGCGGGCTGGGACTGAAGCGCTCTGTTGTCGTCAGCAATAATTCCGCCTCTGATATAGAGATTTGGGACATTGATATGGATGCCTCAAATCAATCGGGCTTTTCTTATAATTCTCAGTGTCCGGAGACTCTGCGCCCGGGGGAAAGCTGCA
>JAGXAX010000349.1 GCA_018971405.1 Alphaproteobacteria bacterium
CGCCGTCCGCGCTGCCGTCCCCGGCGGCCTGCGCTTCCCATTCGGCGGCCATGCGCGCTTCCTCGGCGGCTTTCTCTTCGGGCGTTTTCGGCTTATCGTCGGTCATTGCACGAGGATCTCCTGAAAGAGGACGTCGGTGATCTTGACGTCGGGCGCGGCGGCGCGCACGCGGCTTAACAATTCTATTTTCATGCGGTAGATGCCGGCGCTGCCGCGCAGGTCGGAGAGCCTGAGCTCGCGCAGGTACATCTGGAACTGGTCAATCACGCGCGGCATGACGTCTTCCAGCGCGCTTTTGGCCGCGTCGTCCGGCACCTCGATTTCCAGCTCGACCTTCAGGAAGCGGGGGATGTTCGAACTGGCGTTGAGGTTGACGATCATCGGCGGGATCTTGATGAAGACGCCGGGCGCGCTGCTGCTCTTATTGGCGTTGAGCGCCGCGCAGGCGGCGTAATTCTTGTCGCCCGGCTGGACGTTTTCGCACGACGGCTTCTTGGGCGGAAAGATTTTGTCGAGGAAGCCCATGTAATAGGCGCCGCCGCCGAGCGCGGCCAGAAGGGCGACGACGAGCACCGCGAGCAGGATGATTTTCTTGCGCGTGAACCGGGGCGCGGCCGCGGCCTCGCCCTCCGCCGCGTTTTCGGCGTTTTCGGCGGCGTCGTTCGCGCCGGGCTTTTCGGCCTTCAGCTTGTCGTCGTCGGACTTGTCGCCCTTTTTGGCTTTTTTATCCTCTGCCATAATACCCCGCAATGACCGTCAAGGCCGTCGCGCCACAGGCAGACAGGCCTCACTCTATATTCAACCCCTGCATATATCGTGCCATGCTTTATATGTGCTGTCATTTTAATTTTCGCCGCGTGTTTTACGGGAAGGCGAGGCAGAAATTGCCCCGCGGCGCACCAAAGCTACGGCGCGCCGCCGCGCCGCGCCGGCTGGACACATGGTAATTTATTGAAAAACAAGGGGTATTCAGTGTGGCACGGTTTCTGCATCGTCTTCATGCGGGTTAGCCGCGTCAAGATCCGCGAAGCTTCAAGAAAGCGGACGGGCGCAAGGCAGCGTAAAGAAGAAGGTGGTGTGCTTATGGAGAATTTGACCTATATAGGCCTGTCGCAGGAAATCGCCCTCAACCGGCAGATGAACATGGTGGCCAACAACATCGCCAACATGAGCACGCCGGGGTACAAGTCCGAAGGCGTGCTCTTCAAGCAATATATCACGCAGGCGCCGCAGGGCGGCGAGAAGGTCTCCGAGGTGCAGGAGTCGGGCACCTACCGCGACCTCACCGAAGGCCCGCTGACCAATACATCCAACAAGCTCGACGCCGCGATCGACGGCGCGGGCTACTTCGCGGTGATGACGCCGCAAGGCATCCGCTACACGCGCGACGGCTCTTTCAGCCTCAATGGCAGCCGCGAGCTCGTCACCAAGCAGGGGTATCCGGTGATGGACGTCAGCGACAACCCGCTGACCCTCCAGCCGGGCGCGACGGGCGTCAACATCACGAGCGATGGGCACATCAGCACCAGCGTCGGCCCCGTCGGCCAGCTGAAGGTCGCGACCTTCACCGACCCGCAGGCGCTGAAGGCCGAGGGCGGCGACCTTTACAGCGCGGGCAACATGATCGAGCAGCCGGCCGACTCGTCGAAGGTCCTGCAGGGCATGCTCG
>JAGXAX010000048.1 GCA_018971405.1 Alphaproteobacteria bacterium
AATATATTATTTTAAATACTTAAATTGATTAATGAAGTATTAATACCGTATGGAAAAAAGCGACCCAGGCACCGAAGCTTATGGCAAGGCCATAGGGAACCGCGCTCTTTCCCTCTTGCGCCTCCGCCATCCAACTGCCCGCGGGCGGATTGCGAAACGGCTTTTTTTTCCGGATCACCAACGTCGCCGCACCAAGCAGTCCGCCCATCAGCGACATATAAAAAATAAAAGGAACCAGTCCGCGCAAGCCCACCCACAAGGCCAGCGCGCTGGCGAACTTCGAGTCGCCGCCGCCCATCAGGCCCTTATAGAACATCAGGTATGTTATGGCGAACATGAGAGAAAAGGCCGCGAGATGACTCCACAGCGGCGCGAAGGCGCTCGGCATGGCAAGATATGCCGGAACGAAACAGGAGAGGATGACAAGCGCATGCGCGTTCGGTATCCGCAGCGCGCGGATATCCGACCGGCAGCTGAGCAGTGTGACCGCCAGAACCGCCACCGCCATAAGCCTCACTGCTATCGCCATGATGCCCTCACCGGAAAAAAGAAACCCGCCCCTTGGGGGAGCGGGTTTCCACTATCGTCGTGTGTTTGCTCAACAGAGCAATTCTTAGCCGCCGGTAGGCGCGGCCGTAATTTTGGCGCCGATGTTCGAGAACAGATTGACAAGGTCTGTACCGACGGCGAAAACGACCACGCTGATCGCAACCGCGATGCCTGCGGCAATAAGACCGTATTCGATAGCGGTCGCGCCCTTTTCGCAGCGCGCGAAAGCTTCCTTCTTCGCAAAGAGATTCAAAAGCATGTTACCCTCCATAAAATTTGTTGATACCCAGACGAACCAGTTGCCTTACACTTTCAGTCTACCCCCCGAAGATTTAAAATTCAGTAAAAAAAGCATGTTTGAACAGTTAACTTAAAGCTTTTTATGACATGCGTACAATTTTATGTTTTTAAAATATCCTGCGGCGCAACGGCATTGCCGAAAAACGCAAAGTTCTTGTGACGCACACGGGATATATGTTCTCCTGCGATAGAGACTCGGATAAAAGCGCGAAAGGGTGAAATGTCATGAACGCCGGAATCGTCAGTTTGGAAGACGGCACGCCCTGCATCGTCTGCGATGAAAAACCGCCGCGCGCCATCAGCCATGTTTCTTTCGACGAAGACGGCTACCGGCTTTCGCTGGTTTACAGCGCTGCAGGCGCGGCGTCGCAAGAACATTCTTTCGAATTCCCGCTCGACCCGCCGTTCGTCGAGGTTCTGCGCGCGCGCGGCAACGTCGCCGTCGCTTTTGTTCAAAACAAGCAAGTCGTTGATATCAATATATATCCCGTCAAATTCCTTCCCGCCTGACGGCGGAATTGACGCACGCCGCGTTTTTTATGCTATAATCAACCTGATATCATTTGAATGCATCAGGGAGATTCTCCATGGCAAACGATCAGAAACTCAAAAAAGGCTATGCCGCCCCGCTGGAAGGCGACGGCAGCATCAGGTTCCTGCTGGAACTGGCTTTCCTCGGCATCGGGCTGCGCATGCTCGCGGGCCTGTCCAACACGCTGGACACGAAGCCCGGCAGCGCCCCACAATCGAACGCGCTGAAGCTGAATGCGCCGACAATTACGTCCGGCTTCATCGCGCCCCGCCCGCCGACGCTGCATTAACAATATCAAATCTTCTGCCAGTCGATCGGCGCGAGGCCGTGCGCCGCGAGGTATTCGTTCGCGCATTTGAAATGCCCGCAGCCGAGAAACCCGCGGTGGGCGGAGAGCGGCGACGGGTGCGGCGCTTCCAGCACCAGATGCTTTTTGCGGTCGATCAGCGCGCCTTTCTTCTGCGCGTAAGAACCCCACAGCAAAAACACCACATGTTCGCGCTTTTCATTGACGGCGCGGATGATGGCATCGGTGAATTCCTCCCAGCCCTTGCGCTGGTGCGATCCGGCCAGAGCCTTCTGCACCGTCAGCGTCGCATTGAGCAGCAGGACGCCCTGCTCCGCCCAGCCGGTGAGGTCGCCGTGGCGCGGCATTTTCACGCCATATTCGCTCTCGATCTCTTTATAAATGTTGATCAGGCTTGGCGGAATGGCGACGCCTTTGCGCACCGAGAAGCACAGCCCGTGCGCCTGCCCTTCGCCGTGGTAGGGGTCCTGCCCGATGATGACGACTTTCACGCGGTCGAAGGCCGTGGTGTTCATGGCATTGAAGATTTCGGTTCCTTTGGGATAGATGACTTTGCCGCGCGCCTTTTCGTCCTGTAAAAAATTTTTAAGCTGCGCCATATACGGGCGATCGAACTCGCCGCCGATGACGTCGAGCCAGTTCTGCTCCAGCTTGATGGCGGATTGCGCCGTCATGTGTCTTGTGCTCCGTTCTTTGCCTGAAACCTGTTTCTTCTAGCCGCGCGCGCCGCAAAAAACAAGTCCGGCCCGCCCTGTATGGAAATAATTACGCCGGTTGACGTCATGCGCCGCCATGATAGCATTTTCATGAGGGAAAAAGGCCATGAACAAGCACGTTATCCTTGCACTCGTTCTCGCGGCGGCGGCCGGCCTTTCGTCTTGCGCGAGCGTTTCTCCGACCTACCATCCCAACGACCTCTATACCGGCGAGGACGTGATGGACGCCTTCCATTACTGCCAGAAGCGCACACCTGACGATTTCATCGGGTTAAGCCGTCTGTTCGACCGCTGCATGCACGACCGGGGCTGGGAACGCGACCACCCCTACACGCCCTTTTAGACGTTCAGCAGCAGGCTCTCGCGCTCCCACGAGCTGATGACGGCGTTGTAGGCCTTGAATTCCGTCTCCTTGATGCCGACCAGCGTGCGCACGAACTGTTCGCCCAGCAACTCGGACAGCGGCTTGCAGCCCTTGAACTTCTTGAGCGAGTCGGTCATGTGCATGGGCAGGCTGCTGCCTTTTTTGTAGGCGCTGCCCTTGACCTGCTCGGTCGGCTCGATCTCCTCCAGCAGGCCGAGAAGCCCGCAGGCGAGCGTGGCGGTGATCGTCAGGTAAGGATTGCCGTCCGCGCCCGGCAGGCGGTTTTCGACGCGGCGGTTCTCCGGCTTCGCCACCGGCACGCGCAGGCCCGCCGTGCGGTTGTCCAGCCCCCATTCGACGTTGATCGGGCTGTCCGTCTCCTTGTGACCGAAACGGCGGAAGGAGTTGACGTTCGGCGCCATCAGCGGCAGCGCGGCGGGCAGGTATTTTTGCATGCCGCCGATGTAGTTGCGGAAGAACTTGGTGTCCTGCCCGTCCTCGGTCGAGAAAAGGTTCCGCCCACTCCGCGCGTCGACGACGCTCTGGTGGATGTGCATGGCGCTACCCGGCTCCAGCTGCATCGGCTGGGCCATGAAGGTGGCGTAAACGCCGTGGCGCATGGCGACTTCGCGCGCCGTGCGCTTGAACAAAAACGCCTGATCCGCCACTTCCAGCGGGTCGCCGTGGTTGAAGTTGACCTCGATCTGCGCCGCGCCCGCCTCGTGGCTCAGCGTGTCGATGTCGATGTTCTGCTCCTCGCAGTAATCGTAGACGTCCTCGAAAATCGGGTCGAACTCGTTGACGGCGTCGATGCCGTAGGCCTGACGCCCGCTCTCCTTGCGCCCCGAGCGGCCGATCGGCGGCTGCAGCGGGATGTCCGGATCGGTGTTGACCGAAACGAGATAGAACTCCAGCTCCGGCGCGACGACCGGGCGCCAGCCGCGGCTTTCGTATTCCGCCAGAATCTTCTTGAGCAGGTGGCGCGAGGAGATGGTGACCGGCGTGTCGTCGCCGTAATAGGCGTCGCAGATGATCTGCGCCGTCGGCTCCTGATACCACGGCACGAGGCGCACGGTGTTGTTGTCGGGCGTGATGTAAACGTCGCCGAGCGAAGGGCTGATGTAATCGCCCGACGGATAGTCGCCGGTCACGGTCTGCACGAAGACGGATTCCGGCAGCGGCATGCCACGCTCGCGCAATATCCGTAATAGCTTCTCCGCGGGGATGATCTTGCCCCGCGCGATGCCCGACATGTCGGGCACAAGGCATTCGACTTCCGTTATCTCATGTTCTCGGATAAACTCTTCTAACTTGTCCATTGCTGAATTCTTTTCTTGGTTTAAGCAGATGCCACTGGAAGCGCAGACAGAACAGATCGCAGACCAGAATTACAGGACGTCCTGGTACACCGTGACCCCGAACAGGCTTATGGCGACTTTAGGCGCGCTGGGTGGGGAAATCAACTGCGATGTTTGCGTGATTGGCGCAGGTTTTACGGGTATTTCAGCCGCTTACGAGTTCTCCCAGAAAGGATATTCCGTAATTCTTCTGGAAGCGAAAAACCTGCTCGATTCCGTCACTGGCAAGAACGGCAGCCACCTGCTTCGCGGCTACCAGATCTCTCCTGATAATATGGCAAAAAAATACACACCCGCCGGCGCAAGGATGCTCTGCAACCTGACGCTGGAGGGCCTCGCCTTGATCGTCGAGCGCATCGCCAGGCACGATATAAAATGCGACCTCAAGTTCGGCCATGTGACCGCCGCGCTTTACCGCGAGGACGTTTCCTCCCTCACGGACAGGATCAAGGCGTGGGGCCAGCTCGGCCATACCGACCTGCAATACATATCCGCAAAAGACATCCCCGCCTATATCGACAGCAAAAAATACGTCGGCGGGCTCTACGACCCCAAAGGCGCCCATTTTCACCCGCTGAACTACGCGCTCGGCGTCCTGCAAACCGCGCAAGCCGCAGGCTGCAAGATCTACGACGAAACGCCCGTCCATGAAATCACCCAGGGCGCCACAGTCAGGGTCAGGACGCAAACGGGAGCCGTCAACGCAAAGTTCGTCGTTCTGAGCGGGCATATCAGAATTCCGGGCATTCCCAAGCTCAGCAAGAAGATCATCCCCGCCGCCATGCCGATGCTCGCGACGCAGCCTCTCGGCACCAAGATCGCGGGCAAAATCCTGCCCAAAGGCACCGGCGTGACCGATACGTGCAGTATTATGAATTATTTCAACCTTTCCCACGACGGCAGGCTGCTGTTCGGCAGCGTCTGCCCCAATATAGACCTGCAAAAGCGCATGACCGCCCTCTTCCCCGACCTGAAAGGCATCGCCATCGCGCACCGCTGGGACAACCCCATGGATTTCACGCTCAACCGCATGCCGCATTTCGGCCGCCTTGCCGACAACATTTTCTATGCGCATGGATATTGCGGTCAGGGCGTCATATTGGGTAATCTGGCAGGCAAGCTGATGGCGGAAGCCGTCAGCGGCACGGCGGAACGGTTTGACGTTTTCGCCGGAATACGGCACCTCTCCATTCCGGGCGGGGACTCCTTCAAAAAGCGCATGCTGGCCTTCGGGATGGCGTGGCACAGGTTGCAGGACTCGCTCCTTTAGAAGAAAGGCAAAAACAAGCATGTCACAAAAATACCGCCTCATCACCCGCAGCGACCTCGACGGCATCGTATGCGCCGCCCTGCTCAAGGAAGCGGGCATGGTGGACGAAATCACCTTCGCCCACCCCAAGGACATGCAGGACGGCACCATCGCCGTCACCGGTAACGACATCATCACCAACCTGCCCTATCACCCGAACGCGCATATGGTCTTCGACCACCACGCGAGCGAGGCCGAGCGCAACAAGACCCCCGCCAAGAACATGGTCAACGACCCGAACGCGCCCTCCGCCGCGGCGGTCGTCTACAAGCACCTCGGCGGCGCGGCCAAGTTCCCCGGTATCTCGAAAGAGCTGCTGGACGCAGCCAACAAGATCGACTCCGCGCAGCTGACGGAAAGCGAAATCCTCGAACCGCACGGCTGGGTGCTGCTCGGCTTCATCATGGACAACCGCACCGGCCTCGGCCGCCTGCACCAGTTCCAGATGTCGAACTACAACCTGATGCTGGAACTGGTCGATATCCTCCGCAAGGAGAAATCCATCGACGGCATCCTCGCCAACCCTCACGTCGCCGAGCGCGTCAAGGTCTACCACGAGCATGCCGAAATGGCCCGCCACCAGATCAAGAAATGCGCCTCCATGCACGACAAGCTGCTGGTCATCGACCTGCGCTCCGAGCCGATGATCTACTGCATCAACCGCTTCGCCGTGTACGCGCTCTATCCCGCCGCCAACATCTCCATGCACGTCCTGCCCGGCAAGAAAAACCAGAATACCGTCTTCGCCGTCGGCAAATCGGTGCTCAACCGTTCGGCCAAGGTCGACGTCGGCAGCCTGATGCTCAAATACGGCGGCGGCGGCCACAAGGCCGTCGGTACCTGCCAGATCCCGCAC
This sequence comes from Alphaproteobacteria bacterium, assembly GCA_018971405.1. GTDB lineage: Bacteria > Pseudomonadota > Alphaproteobacteria > Micavibrionales > UBA2020 > PALSA-926. Next base: position 6,292 of record JAGXAX010000048.1, read on the forward strand.
CACGACGTGGACACCGTCAAGGACGAGCTTATCCGCGCCATCGTCAAGGCGGGCTGAAATCCGCCATGACGTACGTCGTCACCGATGTCTGCATCAAGTGCAAGTACACCGACTGCGTGGAAGTCTGCCCCGTGGACTGCTTCTACGAAGGCGAGAACATGCTTGTCATCAACCCCGATGAGTGCATCGACTGCGGCGTCTGCATCCCCGAATGCCCGATCGACGCCATCGTGACCGACATCGACCCGCGCGCCGAACCGTTCCTCGAGCTCAACCGCGACTACTCGATGGGCAAGTGGCCGAACATCACCCGCAAAAAACCCGCGATGGAAAACGCCAAGGCTTACGACACCGCGCCCGGCAAGATGATGTATTTCAGCGACAAGCCCGGAGACGGGGATTAGGCGAGAAGCCTCTCCGCCAGCTGCCAGTCGAGTTCTTCCGGCGCATCGATATTGGCGCACAGTTCTTCCAGTATCTCGCCCTGCATGATGCCGCGCTGCTTCGCCTCGGCATACGGGATTTCGGGATGGAAGATCACCATCGAATAGCGCGGGATGAATTTCTCCGGCCAGCGCTGCTCGAGCGCGAAACCGACCTGCTTCTTGAGCGCGAATTTCGGGTCGGTCACCCCGGCCCGCATCTCGTGGAAATTCTCGATCGCCATGTCGGCGATCGCGTCCGCGTCGGCCTTGCGCTTCTGGCAGAATTCGGCGAACACTTTTTCCCAGTCGGGGTTTTTACCGATCAGGCTGTTGAGCAGCGCGCAATCCTCGAAACCGCTGTTCATCCCTTGCGCGAAAAACGGCACGATGGCATGCGCCGCGTCGCCGATCAGCACGCGATTGCCGTCGTTCCATGGCGCGCATTTGACCGTCACCAGGGCGCCCGTCGGATTGGCGAAGAAGTCCCCCGCCAGCGCCGGCATCAGCGGCACGACGTCGGGGAAGTCGCGCTTAAAAAACGTCTTCACGTCTTCCGGCGTTTTCAGTTTTTCAAAACCGTCATAGGGATAAAACAGAGTGACCGTGAAGCTGCCGTCCGTATTCGGCAGGGCGATCAGCATGTACTGGTTGCGCGGCCAGATATGCAGCGCGTTTTTCTCCATACGGAAGCCGCCCTGCGCGTCCGACGGAATGACAAGTTCCTTATAACCATAGGTCTGGAAGCTCTGGGAATAATCGAAATTATGCACGTTCTCCAGCATATGCTTGCGCACTATCGACCACGCGCCATCCGCCGCGATAACAGGCGCTTTTTCCAACGCGACAAGGTCTTCCACCGTGAAGGCTTCATCAAACTTCATCTCGACGTTTTTATGCTTGCCCGCCGCTTCGAGCAGCACCTTGTTCAACAGCCCGCGCGAGGCGGCGTAAATCACCTCGTCTTCCTTCTGCCCGTACGGAAGGAAAGAGGTTTTCCCTTCCGCGTCATGGATCATCCGCCCCTTCATCGGGATGGAGATTTTCATGACGGCGTCGCGCAAGCCCACCTCTCCCAGCGCCTTCAGGCCCCGCGCCGTGACCGCGAGGTTGATCGACCGCCCGGCGGGAACGTCCGCGCGGCGCATGTCCGGCCTGCGCTCGTATAGCGCGACATCGAAGCCCTTTTGAGCGAGATAAACCGCCATCAGCGGGCCGACCAGCCCGCCACCGACAACATGCACCGTCATGCCGGCACCTCCGTGAAAATTTTCGCAAACCGATAAACATCCGAAAACGTGTTATAAAGCGGCGTCGGCGCGACGCGCACGCAATCCGGCTCGCGCCAGTCGCATACCACGCCGCCCGCCGTCAATGCATCGAAAACCTTTTTGCCCTTCGCGCGGATGGAAAGCTGGCACCCGCGCCGCACGGGATCGGCGGGCGTCATGATCTCGGCCTTGCCGTCGAGCAAAAACGCGAGATAGCCGGTGAGTTTTTCGCTCTTGGCACGCAAATTTTCCATCTTCGCTTCGTAAAAAATATCCAGCGACGCCTTCAGCGGCGCAAGCCCGAAAATCGACGGGTTGGAAAGCTGCCAGCCCTCCGCGCCCGCGATGGGCTTGAAATCGGGCCCCATTTTAAAGCGGCTTTGCTTGTCGTGCCCCCACCATCCGGCGAAACGCGGCAACGTGTTGTCGTTCGTGAACCGTTCGTGCACGAACGCGCCCGCGACAGCGCCCGGCCCGCCGTTGAGATATTTGTAGCTGCACCAGGCCGCGAAATCGACATCCCAGTCGTGCAGTTTCAGCAGCGCATTGCCCGCGGCATGTGCAAGGTCGAAGCCCACGATGCAGCCTTTCGCATGTCCAAGCCGCGTGATTTTTGCAAGATCAA
>JAGXAX010000049.1 GCA_018971405.1 Alphaproteobacteria bacterium
GGTGCAGCCGGTGTCGGAGACAGCGCTGTCCGGCGCGTCAAACGTCGCCGCGGGGCAGATGGCCCGTGCGGCGGACGAGGCGAAGGACAGGCTGGCCAGCGCGCGTCAGGACGAAACCGGCATCGGCGACAAAATCGGCATCCTGCAGACGGAAAAGAGCAATCTCTCGGACAGGCTCGACATGCAGAACAGGCAGTACAAGCTCCTGCAGGCGGCGCTGCAGGGCAAGGAAAAGGACCTGACGTCCGCGCTCTCTCTCTCCGCCGCGAACAGCAAGACGCTCAAGGACGTCAGGGGTGAACTCGCCAGCCTGCGGCGCGAGAACGACGCGCAAATCAAGGAACTTCAGGCGCAGTTGAAGCAGAAGTCGGCGCAGTACGCCAGCCTCGAGCAGAAGCTCATGCTCGCCGAAGCGAAGGCCAAGTCCGCGCAGGATCAGGAAACGCAGGACGAGGCCGATCTCGCCTTCATCCGCCAGCAACTGGCGCAGACGCAGGAGCGGCTCGTCGCGGTGGAGCAGGAGAAGAACAGGATGGCCAGCCAGATGGCCTCCACGGCGAAAGACGACAAGACGGCCTTTCAGGCGCTGAAACTGCAACTGAGCAAGGCGCGCGCGCAGATCGCCGGTCTGGAGAGCAAGGCGGCTGCGGAACAAGTTAACATAAGTAGCGCAGCTGCCGGAACGTCACAAGGTTCCGCGCCTGCCGCAAATATGACTGCAAATCCGGCCGCGACAACCCCGGCCATGAATGCAGAGCCCACGCCTCTCGTTGCGGCAGCGCCTGCGGCGGAACCGGCGGCGCAGGCCGCGCCCGCCAAATCCGGCATCTCGTCCTTTTTCTCCTCCCTGTTCGGCCATGGCTATGGCGGAAACAATATTTCCAGTAGCGAGAAGAGCGTTTCGCCTGCTATAGTGCCCCCGTCCCAAGGGGAAAACGGCCTGTCTCCCGCGCCCGTGCTGAACGCATCGGAAAGCGGGGCGGCAAGCGCCACCGACCCCATGGGCGACTGGAAGACGGTTATCGTCCAGTAACGGCGTCCAACGATTTTTTTTTAAGAGTATGGCATGATGATCAAGCGGCATTCCTTCGCGCCAGTCCTGGCGATGGCTTTCATATCCGGCATGGCACTGTTTTGCGGCGCCGCGAACGCTTCCGCGTTTCGCGCCCCGACGGCGCCGTGGGTGGTCGGCCCCATCGCGGCCGCGGGAACGGGCGGAACGACCTACTGCTCGATGAAGAACGCCTATGCCGGCGGACGGACGCTCGTGTTCGCCCGCGACAATCAGGGCAATAACTCCATCGCCGTCAATTTCGACCGGAACCTGTTCCGCCGCAACCACCGCTACGGCGTGACGGCGCGCGCCGGACATGCGACGCGCCGCTTCGTCGCGCTGGCCGCGACGCCGCGCATCCTCGTCATGGAGACAGGCGTCGACACGGCCTTTTACGGTGCCGTCGCCGCCGGCCATGCCGTTTCCTTCGCCGTGGGCCGCGCGAGATACGGGTTTGACCTCGACGCCAGCGTTTCTGACGGTCTGGAAGCGCTCGGGCAGTGCGCGGAGGCCTTGCAGAACGGCAGCGGGTTTCCCCCCGCGACCATTCCGCTCGTCGGGCATCCGAACCGCCACCTGAGCATCAGCGTGGCGAAATCCGGCGCGCGCATGAAAGCCCTTCCACTCTCGAACCGTGACAAGATGGAGGCGCAAATTGCAAGCCAGGTGCTGCGGATGACCAGTCCCGATCAGGGAGTCGGCTCGCCTGCCGCCGCGCCGGTGGAGGCCGTGTCCGAACAGCCCGTGGCGCTCAAGCATGTCGTGGCGCCGGTGCAACAACCGGTATCGGCTGTAGCGGGCGTGGCCGTCACGCCGCCCGCGCCGGTCGCTTCCGCCGCCATCCCCGCCGCGCCGCAGCCTGTGGCGAAAGCCGTTCCCGAACAATCCGAACCCGCGGCTCCCGCGCCGGTTGCCGCTGCGGACAACGCCTATCTGACGAACCTGCTGGAGACGGCGCATATCGCCTCCGCCGCGCAGATCAAGGCGTCGGCCGACAACGGCACCCTGCACTGGGCTTCTGACGGGCTTTTTGGCTCGGCGCAGCGGCTGGCCATGCCGTCGGGCGCGAGCATGAAGGCGATGGCGGACAGCTATCTGCGGAAAACGGCGGCGCTTTGCACGGGAGAATACGCCAAAAACATGGGTGGAACGGAGCGGATCGGCAATGCTGAAGTGCTGAAGGCCGACATCACCTGCGTCAGCGGCAAAAGCAATGCCGCTGCGGCCGTCCTTTTCGTCGCGGGGCAGGGGAAATTCAGCGTCATCACGCAGGAAGGCACGGTCGACCAGCTTACGGTCGCCATGTCCGACAGGGACCTGATCGTCTCCGCCATGTCAGGTGCCGCAAAGGACTGATAAAAAAGTTAATTCGCTGGAAAATCTGTGCCCGTGCGGTCTTGCGGGGCGGCAGCGGCGCGTTTTTTTAGGTATACCGGAGAGCGGATTGTCCGTTAGACTATAGCGGATTGCTCCCGGGAATTTTCCTATGAAAAAAAACTTTCTCAACTTCATCCTTCCTGTCGTCCTCGCGTCTTGCCTGATAACTTCTCCTGCAAGCGCCGTGACCATTCCCGGTTCCGCCGAGCCGTCGCGCGTGCAGCAGCAGATCGCGCCGCAGGAAGCGCCGCAGATGAACGCGCCGCCGATCAGAGGGGCGGAACAGCCGGCACCGGCCGTCGCGCCGCAGGGTGCGGAGAAATATAGCTTCACGCTACGGCATGTGCTGGTTTCCGGCGTGACTGTTTACAAGAGCGCCGACATCCTTCCGCTTTTCGCCGCGGAGAGGGGCAAGGCCGTCACGCTCGCCTATGTCTACGGTCTGGCGGAGAGGCTGACAGCGAAATACCGCAATGACGGCTACATCCTGACGCAGGTGGTCGTACCGCCGCAAACCATCAAAAACGGCATCGTGCATCTGCGCGCGGTCGAAGGGTTCGTCGACAAGGTTTCCATTCAGGATGCGGGCGGCGGCGATGCGTTTCTCTACAAAATGGCGGCGCCGGTCACGAGCGAGCGCCCGCTGAACATGAAAACGCTCGCGCGCGTTCTCCTGCTGATGAACGACCTGCCGGGGGTAAGCGCGCGCGCGGTGTTGTCCGCTGCGCCGAAAACGCAGGGCGCGTCGGACGTCACCATACTGGTCAGCCATAAGCGCGCGGATGTTTCGCTGGAAGCGGACAACCGCGGCACGCGTTACCTCGGACCCTTGCAGATGAACGCCACGGCGCAGGTCAATGCGCCGACGGGGCATTTCGATTCCATCGCCCTCCAGGTCGCGCGGACGCCCGACAACGCGGAGATGACCTATGCCGGCGTGACCTATACCGTGCCGCTCGGCGCAAGCGGCGCGCAGCTTTCGCTCGGCGGCAACAGCGGCCGCGACCTGCCGGGATATTCTCTCGGCACCTTCGACATCAACGGCCTGTCGCAGGGCCTGTTCGCGCAGGTGAGCTATCCTTTCATCCGCGAGCGGTGGAAAAACCTGTCCGCCCTGCTGCGCTTCGATTATCTTGACAGCACCTACACGGAAAACCTTGTCTCCTTCACGACGGCAGACCGCCTGAGCGTCCTGCGCCTCGGCGCGACCTGGCAGTCCGCCGACCGTTTTTCCGGACTCAGCACCCTGACGGCGCAGGCCAGCCGCGGCCTCGGTCTTTTCAACCCGACTACGCCCGGCACGCCGAATATGTCGCGCGTCGACGGGCGCAGCGACTTCACCAAGGTCACGGCGCAAGCGTCGCGCCTGCAGCGCGTGACGGACAAGGTGCAGCTCTATGCCGCCGTCTCGGGGCAGAAATCGGCGGACATTCTGCTGGCGTCGGAGGAATTCGGCATCGGCGGCGCGGCCTTCGGCAGCGCTTACGACCCGTCGGAAATCACCGGAGAGGACGGCGTCGCCGGGCGGATAGAATTGCGCTACAGCGCCGCTGCCGGAAAGCCAGGGATGAAAACCTGCCAGCCGTACATTTTCTATGACATCGGCAAAGTATGGGATCCGGACAGCACCGCCGCGTCCGATCGCATCGCTTCGCTGGCCGACGCGGGTGCCGGCGTGCGTGCCACCTTCACTGACACGCTTTCCGGATCTTTCGAGGCCGCCCTGCCGCTGACGCGCACCGTTGCCGCGACGCACAACAGGCATGCCCGCGCCTTCTTCTCTCTGGCCGCGAAATTCTGATAATAAGTTGATTTCATTTGATTTTTTATGTGCCGCGTTTTTCTTTCGCGGAGAAATTGAAAACAACGCCACTTTCGGTTAAATAGAGCGTTATGACTTTCAAATTCGACATCACGCACAAAGACCCGCAAAGCCGCGCCCGCCTCGGGCAGTTGACGACGCCGCACGGAACAATCGGCACGCCGAATTTCATCTTTTGCGGCACCAAGGCGGCGATCAAAGGCCTGTCGCCTCTGCAGATGCGCGCGGCGGGAACGGACATCATCCTCTCCAATACCTATCATTTGATGCTTTCCCCCGGCGCGGATCTGATCGCGGAGATGGGCGGGCTGCACAAGTTCACCGGCTGGGACGGGCCGATGTTCACCGACAGCGGCGGCTTTCAGATTTTCTCGCTCGGCCACGGCGCGGTCGCGGACGAGATCAAGGGGCGCGGGCAGAAGCACCGCCCGAAGACGATACTGAAAATCACCGAGGAGGGCGCGGAATTCCGCTCCTACATCGACGGCGCGAAGCATTTTCTTTCGCCCGAAGGTTCCGTTGGCATCCAGCGGAAGCTGGGCGCGGACCTGATCGTTCAGTTCGATGAATGCACGCCGTTCCATGTCGATAAGGAATACACCGCCCGCTCGATGGAAATGAGCATGCGTTGGGGAGACCGTTCGCTCACCGAGCACGCGCGGCACGACGACGGCACACAGGCCATGTACGGCATCGTGCAGGGCGGCGTCTATGAAGACTTGCGCAAGACGAGTTGCGACTGGACGCGGGACCGGCCGTTTTTCGCGACGGCGGTCGGCGGCTCTCTCGGCGCGAGCAAGGCGCAGATGTACGAAGTCGTCGCCATGACCATGGCGATGGTGCATCCGCAGCGGCCGGTGCACCTGCTCGGCATCGGCTCTTTCATCGACATTTTCACCAACGTCCGGCAGGGGATCGATACGTTCGACTGCGTTTCGCCGACGCGCATGGCGCGTCACGGCTGGGCGATGGTCAAGGGCGCGGAAAAAGAGCGCGTCAACATCCGCAACGCGCATTACCGCAACGATCAGGGGCCGATCGACGAAACCTGCGGCTGTCAGGCCTGCAAAAATCACAGCAGGGGCTATATCCATCACCTTTTCAGGGTTTCGGAGACGCTGGGCATGCAGTTGCTCTCCATCCACAACGTCTTCACCATGAACCGCCTGATGCGCGACGTGCGGGCGGCCATCGGTTCCGGCACGCTCGACGCCGTGGAAAAAGAATGGGTGGCGTGATCCGCATCGCCGACATAGCGCCGGCCTGCGCCGGAGTGGCGGGACGGGCGTCGCACGTCGGGATCAATCACGATAAAATCCCCGCCTATGCTCGTTTTATCGCGGACGCGTATCCCGTCACGACGGAACTGGGCGCGGATGACCATTTTATTTCTTCCGACCATGAAAAGGCCGCGGCCTACGTCCTCGCGCTCGACAGCGTCAATTTCGGCTCGGGATATTTCGCGATCGCGAAAGAATGCGGCCTCGCTCTCGAATATGCCGTGATCGCACGCGGATTGAAAAAATCTTTTGAAAACGGCGCGTTTGCGGTGCCGGAAGAATGGAGGCGCGTTACGGCGAAGGATTTTTCCCGGCTGCTGTCGGTGCCGCAGGGGCGGAACCCCGAGCTTGATGTGCTGCTGGAAAATTTCGCGAGCCACCTGCGCGCGACAGGAGAAAAAATAGCATCGGAATACGACGGCAAGGTTTTGAACCTGCTCGCGGCTTGCGGCCATTCGGCGGTGATGCTGGCGGAAACGACCGGCGCATGGGAAAATTTCCACGACGTGCATCCTTATAAAGGCCGCGATATTCCAATCCTCAAGCGCGCGCAGATTCTGGCCGCGGACATGCACCTTGCTCTCGGCGGCATGCGCGACGTGGACAAGCTGACCTGCTTCGCCGACAATATGGTGCCGCATGTCCTGCGCTGCGACGGCATACTGGAATATACGTCGGACGCGCTCATCCCTTCCGGCAGCGAAAAAGAGGTGGAGATCCGCGCCGCGGCCGTCCATGCCGTCGAAAGCATGAAGGCGGCGGCGGAGAATGCGCTCACTTCTGTCAATTTCGACCACATGCTCTGGAAGCGCGGCTACGCGCCGGAGATATATGGGCAAAAGCCGCACAGAACATTGAGCGTCTGGTACTAGCCGGAAATTTTTTGTATCTTGACTGAAGTCAAGCTTTCGTTTGAACGTTCGCTTATTGTCAGGCTAGCGAGGATAAAATCATGAAAGAAGTCAAGGTCAAGGTGGCGGACAAGCGTCCGCGCGATTATTACAAGGACATCATAGAATCTTGTAAAAACATAAAGCCTGTGCAAACAGCGGTCGTGCATCCGGTGCAGGCCGAGGTGATCGAGGCGGTCGTCGATGCTGCGAAGGAAGATTTGATCGTGCCCGTGCTGATCGGCCCGAAGGCGCGGATCGCGGCGGCGGCGCAGGAGGCGAAAGTGGACATCGGCAAATGGGAGCTGATTGATGTCGAGCACAGCCACGCCGCGGCGGCCAAAGCGGCGGAACTCGCGGCGGCATGCAAGGTCGGCGCGATCATGAAAGGGTCGCTGCATACGGAAGAGCTGCTGGGCGCGATCGTGCCTTCCACGTCGGGCCTGCGCACGGTGCACCGCATCAGCCACGCCTTCGTCATGTCGGTGCCGACCTACCACAAGGCGCTGATCGTGACCGACGCAGCGGTCAACATCGCGCCGGATCTTGAAATCAAGGCCGACATCTGCCAGAACGCGATCAACCTCTGGCGCACGCTGTTCGACCACGAACTGAAGCCGAAAGTCGCCGTTCTCGCCGCGGTCGAGACGGTCAACCCGAAGATGCAGGCGACGATCGACGCGGCGGCGCTGTGCAAGATGGCGGAACGCGGGCAGATCACGGATGCGGTCATCGACGGCCCGCTCGCCTTCGACAACGCCATCAGCCGCGCGGCGGCGGAGGAGAAGGGGATTGTTTCCGACGTCGCGGGCGATGCGGATATCCTCGTCGTGCCGGAAATCGAATCCGGCAACATTCTTGCCAAGCAGCTGACTTTCCTCGGCGGCGCTGACGCGGCGGGGATTGTGCTGGGCGCTCGTGTGCCGATTATCCTGACCAGCCGCGCCGACAACCTGCGCGCGCGGCTCATGTCCTGCGCGCTGGCGGTGAAGATGTCCGAAGCGCGGCGGACGGGCAAGATCAAATGACAGGGTCCGTTCTCGTCATTAATGCCGGCTCTTCCAGCGTCAAGTTCAGCCTGTTTGCGGACAACGCGGAATTAAAACTGCTCGCGGGCGGGCAGGTGGCGGGTATCGGCACCGCGCCGGTCTTCGTCGCTGATGATGAAAAGAAGCCGCTTGCGCCCGGGAGCACGCATGAAGAGGCGCTGCGCTTCATCCTCGGCTGGATAGAAGAGAAAAAACATCCGCCGATCGGCGTCGCCGCGCACCGCGTGGTGCACGGCGGCACGCTGTTCCGCGCGCCGGTGGCGGTGACGCCGGAGATCATGGAGAAATTGCGCGGGCTCAAAGCGCTTGCACCGCTGCACCAGCCGCACAACCTCGCGGCGATAGATATTTTGACAAAACTCAAGCCGGATATGCGGCAGATCGCCTGTTTCGACACAGCCTTTCATGCGGAGCACGACCCGCTGTTCGGCGTCTACGCGCTGCCGCCGGAACTGGCGGACAAGGGCATCCGCCGCTACGGGTTCCACGGGCTTTCGTATGAATGGATCGCGCATGTTTTGAGGCGTGACCATCCCGCGCTCGCAGGGGGCCGCGTGATCGTCGCGCACCTCGGCAACGGCGCGAGCCTGTGCGCGATGAAAGACGGAAAGAGCGTCGACACCACCATGGGCATGACGGCGCTTGACGGCCTGCCGATGGGCACGCGCTCGGGCGCGCTCGATCCCGGCGCGGTCATTTACATGGTGCGCGATCTCGGGCTTTCGCCGGAAAAAGCCGAGCATATTCTTTACAACGCCTCCGGTCTCAAGGGGCTTTCCGGCCTCAGCAACGACGTGAAAACCCTGCTGGAGAGCGATGATCCGAAAGCCGCTTTCGCGCTCGATTATTTCTCCTTACGCGTCGCGCAGTTCATGGGCATGATGGCGGTCGCGCTCGGCGGCGTGGACGGCGTCGTCTTCACCGGCGGCATCGGCGAGCATGCTGCGGCGGTGCGCGAGAATGTCCTGCGCCGCGTGGCGTTCCTGCAGCCTTTTGAAACGCATGTCATCCCCGCCAACGAGGAGCGTATCATGGCGATGCATGCCGTCGCGCTGCAGTCCGGCCAGGAGAGAAAAAACGCATGATG
>JAGXAX010000050.1 GCA_018971405.1 Alphaproteobacteria bacterium
GGCCTGACCGTCAGCGCCGACACGCTGACCAACGAAAACGGCGGCGGCATCCAGAGCACGAACGGCAACGCCTCCTTCAACCTTTATACGCTCGACAACTATGGCAAGATCATCGGTTCCGCCAGCGGCGCGAATTTTGCGACGATCACCGCCAGCACGGTCACCAACGAGAGCGGCGGCGTCATCCAGTCCGCAGGCAACCTGAGCTTCAGCCTTCCCGTAGGCCTGGAGAACAGCGGCGAGATTCTCACCGGCGGCAACCTCACGGTCTCCAACCCCGATCTTTTCTACACGCTTTTCATCGCCAACAACGCCGGCGCGAGCCTGCAGGCAGGCGGTACGCTCGACATCAGCCGCACGGGCGTCTACGACAACATCGTCTTCAGCGCGCAGGACGGATACCTGCTCGGCAACGCGCTCTCCCTGAATCTGTCCGACCTGACCAACGACGGCGTCATTCAGGGCGGCAGCGGTGCCAGCAGCATTGCCATCGCCAATACGCTCATGAACAACGCGGATGGTACGCTGAACCTCTCGACGACAAGCGGCGGCACGGGCACCGTCACCGCCACCGAGCTGGAAAACGCAGGCGTGCTCCAGTCCGCCGGCAACATGACGCTGAACGTCAAGGATGCGCTGACCAATGCCGGCGGAGGCATCATCCAGTCCGCCCGCAACCTGACCCTGAACGTCTGGAACAACCTGACCAACGGCTATTATATCCTCGCCGGCTCCACGAACGCGGCGGGCGCGGCCGTGACGGGCGGCAACCTGAGCATCGATGCCGGAAGCAGCGGTTCTACGCTGTCCATCGCCAACAGCGGCACGGGCGTCATTGAAGCCATTGCTGACGGCGGCACGGGCGGCCTGCTCTCTATTGCCGGCACGGGCGGCGGCAACAACGCGACTATTGGCGGCACGCAGAGCGGCTCCCTGCAGAGCGGCAAGATGATCGGCAGCATGCTCGATTTCAATATTTCCGCGCTGACCAACGACGGCACGATACAGGCCGGCAGCGTCGACGCCGCCAGCACGATTACTGTGCAAAACGCCCTGACGAACGACGCAAACGCATACCTCAATCTCTCGGCGGGCGGCAGCAGCACGGGCGTCGTCACCGCCGCCGATTTGACGAACAATGGCAACATTCAGGGCAACGGCAACATAACGCTCGATGCTGCGGATGCGCTGACGAACAACAATGCCATTTTGTCGGAAAGCGGTGTGACACTGAACGTCGGCAATACCCTCGACAACTTTTCCCGGATTTACGCCTACGGCGGCATCGGCATTGCCGCCAGCAGCGCGAATACGCTCGCCGTCAAGAACGAAAGCGGCGGCACCATCGAATCGGATCTGGCGGGGATGGTCAGCATCAGCGGCTATAACGGCGGCAACAACACGACATTCGACACGCAAAACGGAACGGTGATCGGCGGCGAGGGAATCGACTTCAACGTGGCATCGCTCACCAACAGTGGCAAGATCCAGGGCGGCTTCATGGACACAAGCTCCATCACGGCGCCGACCCTGACGAACAATGCGGGCGGGGTCATCGACATCGCCGACCAGAGTTACGGCGGCGGCAGAGTCACCTCTTCCGCCCTGATCAACAATGGCACGCTCGAATCCGACGGCGACCTGACGCTCGCGCTCGGCACCAGCACACTGGCCGACGGCGCGGGCGACAAGGTCATGGCGGGGCAGGACCTGAACATCACCGCCGGCAACATCTCTTTCGGCAGCACCTCTTCCGAGATCGTCTCCAACAAGACGACGGCGGGCGCGGGCACGATCACCCTTTCCGGCACGCTCGATAACACTGCGGTGCTGTTCTCCGGCGACGGCCTCAGCATCAACGCGCCCTGGATCATCAACGACTCGACCGGCAGCATCGCCGCGCTCGGCACGCTGAACCTGACATCCAGCACCGGAAGCTGGGTGCACAACTGCGGCGGCGCGAGCGTCGGCGGCTCCATCGCCAACTGCGGCTCTCTCTACGCGGGCGCGCAGCTGAACATCTACGCGACCCCCGGCTCCGGCGGCTATTACATCGGCGAATTCTACAATGCGGGCGCGGGCACGGTGAACAGCGCCGGAAACATCTTCATCAACGGCGGTAACGCCTCGAATTCGTCTTCGTTCGAGAACTACGGCAGCATCGAGGCCGACGGCACCGCCACCGTCAACGTCGGCAGCCTCCAGAACACCACGACCAGCGGCTACTTCTTCAACTACGCGACAGGCAATATCACCGCGAACACCGTGGTGATCGAAAATTTCGGCACCGCCGAAAACTTCGGGCACATCGACGGATCGACGGTCGAGCTCGCCTCCGGCATTTACGGCAGGAACAATCTCCTCACCTTCACGAATGAAAGCGGCGGCGTCATCCTCGCGGGCAACCTCGTCTCAACATCGGGGAGCGACTGCCCCAACATTTACGGCGCCACCTGCACCGGCGGCGGCTTCACGCTGACGAATAGCGGGACTGAAACGAACAATCCCGCCGCGCCGTCCACGGGTGCGACGCCCGGTTCCGCATCGCTGGCGGGCGATACGACCGGCACGGTCGGCACGGTCGGAAACCCCGCCACGGGCGCGACGCAGGGGCTCTCCGGCAGCAAGACGAATGCCCCAGCCACTCCGTCGTTTACGCTCGGCGGCATCACCGTCAGGCTGCCGACCAATCCGAACGGCTACTTCATCGTCAACCCGAGCCCCGGCACGGGCCCGCTGATCGAGACGAACCCGCTCTTTCAGGTCGGCTCGTCGTTCCTTGGCGCGGATTACATGGTCGAGACTTACGGCGTCAACCCCGACACCGTCGCGCGCGAGCTGGGCGACGCGAACTATCAGGCGCAGCTGATCGTGCAGCAGGCGAGCGCCGAAGGCGCGCTCTCCATTCTGGGCACGGGCCCCGCGCAGCAGGCCGCCGCCATGCAGCAGCTGATGGACAACGGCGTCACGGCAGGCAAGTCGCTCGGCCTGACCATCGGCGTGGCGCCCACGGCGGCGCAGATCGCCGGCTTGAAATCCGACATGGTCTGGATGGTGGAGACGACCGTCGACGGCCAGCGCGTGCTCGCGCCCGTCGTTTATTTGAGCGCGGCGACGAAATCGCAAATCGTCAGCGGCGGCGGCGTGATCGAGGCTAACAATTCAAACCTTTCGCTCGAAGCGCTCAACAACAGCGGCACGATCAAAGGCCTCGGCAACGGCGCGCTGAACATCTCGACCTACGGCGACCTCAGTAACAACGGCGGCACCATCACCGGCGACAACCTGAACCTGTCCTCGACCAACGGCGACATCATCAACCGGACGATGACGCAGACCATCGCCATCCCCAACGGTTCGACGACGCTGATCGGCCCCACGGGCACGATTTCCGCAACAGGCAACCTCAATCTCGCCGCCGCGAACGACATCACCAACCTCGGCGCGAACATGAACGCGGGCGGCAATGCCAGCCTCAACGCGGGCCACGACATCACTTTCGGCACCGTTCAGGATGTCACCAGCACGACCTCGACGAGCCACAGCAGCGGCCTCTTCAGCAGCTCCGACACGACGACGACCACGACGACGGTCAGAAACATCGGCTCGAACCTCACCGTCGGCGGCAACCTGACGAGCGGCAGCGGCAATGATACCACCATCCAGGGCAGCAATGTCAGCGCCGCCGGCAACGGGTCGATGACGGCGGGCGGAAACCTCAATATCGTCGACGCGCAGAACACCGCCTATAGCTCCAGCACCACGTCAAGCTCCGGCCTCGGCGTCGGCGGCGGGGTTTACGGAGAACAGACCGCGACGGATACCGACAACAAAGGCACCAGCGTCGGATCCGGCGTGCATTTCGGCGGCAACGGCGCGCTGACGGCGAACAGCGGCAGCCTCACCCTGCAAGGCAGCACCGTCGGCGCGGGGGGTGATCTCGGCCTCGATGCGGCGGCGGTGAACGTCCTCGCGGGGCAAAACACGGATACGCATACCCACACCGTCACGACGACGAGCTACCTTTCGCTCAGCGGCAACAATAGCGCCGCAGGAAATTCCGGCAGCAATACGGATTATACGCAGACGCCGCAGCAAAGAGGCATGGGCCAGAACGACAGCGGCGCTGGCGCAAACGCGAGCGCGGGTGAAAACGCGACAGGACAGGGCCTCAACTTCTATAACACCACCACGGCGACGACGGTCGACAGTTCCTCCACGGCGGTCGGCTCCGGCCTGACTTCCGGCGGCAACCTCACCGTCCGCTCGACCGGCGACACCACGCTGGTGGGCGCGAACGTGGTGGCGGGCGGCAACGTCTCCCTCGCCGCGGGCGGCAACCTCGACATTGCCGCGGCGCAAAACACGCACACCGTCACGACCACGACCGACAGCACGGGCGTGGGCCTCTACGGCTCCTCGAACAATGCGGCCTCGTCGGGCGCGAACGCGGGCTACAACAACAGCGCGACGGGCGGCGCGAACACGAACGACGCCAATGCCGTGACCGGCGCCGGCGCCAGCAACACGAGCGGCAGCGCCAGCGCAGGCGCGCAGGCCTCCAGCGACAATACCCTGAACCTCGTCGATGTCAGCCAGTCAGGCACGACGACGACCGACATCACCCATACCGGCACGACGATCACCTCCGGCGGCAACACGACGCTGGGCGCGCATAACGACATCAATATCGCGGGCTCCTCGGCCGGTGCCGCGGGCGATCTGAATGTCAATGCAGGGAACAACCTCAACGTCACGGCTGTGCAGGACAGCCACACGGTGACCACCGGCGGCTCCAACACCGCCGTCGGGCTTTACGCCAACGGCGACGCGAACGCCGCGGCCTCGGGCAACGGCATGGACGGCAGCAAATACGGCGGTGCGGACACGCAGGCGCAGGGCTCGGCGTCGGCAAACGCGAACGCGGGCATCGGGCTTCAGGGCACCAACACCACCTCTTCATCCCTCAGCGGCTATACGACGGCGGACGTTTCCTTCCTCACCTCCGGCGGCAACATGACGCGCACGGCGCATGGCGCGATCACCGATCAGGGCACGAACATCGACGCGGGCGGAAACTTCACGCAGAACGCGGCGTCATGGAACAGCGAAGCCGCGCAAGATACGACCTTTTCCACGACCGGCAGCGCGACCAACACGGCCCAGCTCGGCCTTTACGCCGGCGGCGGGGGCAGCAAGTCCGGCAATTACGACCAGAATCTGACGCAAACCGGCCAGAGCCCCTCGGCTTCGGTCGGCATCAGCGCGAATTATGAACAGGATGCCAGCGGGTCTTCCGCATCGTCCTCGAACGCCGTCGTTTCCAATATCCACACGGGCGGCAGCTTCAGCTCCACCACCTCAGGCGCGACCGCGCTTGAGGGCACGAACGTCAATGCGGGCGGCGACCTCAATCTCAACGCGTCGTCCCTCGACTTTACCGCGGCGCAAAACACTTCCAGTTCCTCCAGCTCCGGCAGCCAGATCGATGCCGGACTCAAAGTCGGCAAGGGCACGAGCGGCTACACGGCCGACCTTTCCGGCGGCGCGAACGAACTGGGCACGAGCAACTCGTCCTCGACCGCCGTCACCGGCAGCCTGACGTCGGGGGGCAATCTCAATGTCAACACCAGCGGCGACCAGACTTACGCGGGCACGAGTTTAAGCGCCGCGAACAGCGCGACCGTCCAGTCCGCCGGCGGCAACGTCAATTTTGACGCGGCGCAGGACACAAGCGCGTCCGCGACAAACTATCAGGGCTTCACCGGCGATGTCTCCGGCAACCAGAAGGGCGGAAGCCTGAACTTCAACGGCGGCACGAACAGCGAAAGCAGTTCCTCCACGACCGCCGTTACCGGCAGCGTTACGGCGGGCAACGGCCTGACTGTGAAGGCGAACAACGCCCTCACCCTGCAAGGCACGAACCTTTCTTCCGGCGGCGACATGACACTCGGCGCGAACACGCTCGACTATGAAGCGGCGCAGGACACATCGAGCAACTCCCAAAGCACGCAAACGCTGAGCGCCGCCGCCTCCGGCTCGAGCAACAACGGCGCGAAATCCGGCGGCGGTGACGCCTCCTACGTCAATACTGACACCAGCGGCGCATCCACGACCGCCGTCACCGGCAATATCAATGCGGGCGGCAATCTCAACATCACGACCGGCGGCGGACAGACCTACACCGGCACGAACATCAGCGCGGGCGGGAATGCGGACATCAGCTCGACCGCAGGAGCGGTGAACTTCGACCAGGCGCAGAACACGTCCTCTTCTTCTTCCACCCAATGGGGCGTGAGCGCTTCGGCCAGCGGCAGTTCGCAAGGGGGAAATTCGTCGAAGCAAGGCGCGATCGGCGGCGGATACCAGACCAATACCTCGGCCACGACCACCGGCATCGCGAGCAATATCACGGCCGGCGGCAATCTCAATGTCACATCGAACAACGGCCTGACGCTGCAGGGCAGCAACATCGCCTCGGGCGGCGACACGACGCTGCAATCAAACAACGGCAGCGTCGATTATCAGGCGCTGACCAGCACAGCGACGGGCAGCGGCTGGGGCGTCAACGCGCGTCTGAGCGGATCCAGCAGCAGCGGCGCCAAGCCCGGCAGCAGCAAGGGCGGGCAGATCGGCGGCAACTATAGTTCGCAGAACGACGTGACCGAGGCGGCGGGCAGCATCACTTCCGGCGGCGGCGTCACGATCAAGGGCAATCAGGACGTGACCCTCGTCGGCACGAACGTCAGCTCCGCCGGCCAGACGACGGTCGCCGCCGCCAGCGGCAACGTCAACATCGACGCCGCCACCTCAACGCAGAACGACCAGAGCTATGCCGCCGCGCTCGGCGTCAAGAACACCAGATCCGGCGGCACAAGCAAGAACAACTATTCGGGCGGCGTCGATGTGAATGTCAATGAAACATCGACAGAAACCGGCGCATCTTTCAATGCCGGGTCGCTCAGCATCTCCTCCGGAAAAGACACCAATCTCACCGGCACGGCCATCACGACCGGCGGCGACGCCAGCCTCGTCGCGGGCGGCAACCTCAACCTCGCCGCGGCGGAAAGCACCAACGGCGGCATCAACCTGAACGCCGGCGTTTACCAATCGAAAAACACGCCGCTTGGCGCCACCGGCGGCATCCCGATGATACGGAGCGCGGGCGTCAACGGCGGCGCGAACTATCAGGGCGTCAGCATCGAGGCAGGCGGAAACCTGAGCACCGGCTCCGGCGGCACGACGACGATGCAAGGAACCGAGGCGAACGTCGGTGGAACGGCCTCAATCGACGCCGCGGCCGGGCTTGATCAAAACTCGACCGTTTCAGGCGGCATTGATGCCGGCTTCAAGCTGAGTGCGCACCCGAACAGCACCGCCGGCCTCAGCCTGCCCTCCGCCGGCAAGACGCAAATCAATGCCAAAGGCGGCACTTCGACGAGCAGTCTTCCTGTCATCGATTCGCGGCAGGCAGAGGCCATTTCTCAAAACCTGACGCAGGCCGTTCCCGCCGCACCGGCGGAATTGCGAACAAGTCTGACAAGGATTCTCGATAATCCCAACCTGTCCACGGCCGACAAGTTTCAGCAGGCGACCAGCACGATCAATAAGGATCCGAACCTGTCGCGGAACGACAGGGCCAGAATGCTTGCCGCTCTCGCCCGGCAGCAGCAGAGCCTCAACGGCCAATGATTTTACGCCGAAAGGCACAGAGATTTACGAATCGTGCCGCCACACGCGCCGTTTGCCGTTTTGATTATCTAAGTATCTGAAAAAATTGGCGTTCCCTGGGGGATTCGAACCCCCGTTACATCCGTGAAAGGGACGTGTCCTAGGCCTCTAGACGAAGGGAACGTAGACGTTCAAGGTGCATTTATTTAGCCTTATCGCAAAGTGAAATCAAGCTCTTTTGACTATCATATTGGAAATGGGTCATTTTTTACCGCAGGTGCGCTCTATATATTTACGTAATAATTAAAAGAGCCGGACCAAAAAGCGGTCCCGTTACGATTCTGCCCGAATCTTCGCCACGATGTCCGTGAGTTGGCGGCGCATGGCGTCGTGGCCTTTGTCCGTGGTGACGACATAGTCGGCGCGCCTGCGTTTTTCGGCGTCCGGCATTTGCCCCGCGAGGATGCGCGCGAATCTTTCCGCCGTCATGCCGTCGCGCGCCAGCACCCGCGCGCGCTGCACGTCCGGCGGCGCGGTGACGCACAGCGTGACGTCGACGCGCTTTTCGCCGCCGGTTTCGAACAGGAGGGGAATGTCCAGCACGACGAGGTCATGTCCTTGTTCGTGCATGGCGGCAACGAAAGCATCGCCCGCCGCGCGCACCATGGGATGCAGGATGTCTTCAAGCTTTTTCTTTTCCGCCGCATCGCCGAACACGATTTGGCCGAGCGTCTTGCGGTCGATAGAGGTTTTTCCGCCCTCCGTCATCAAGGCGGCGGGAAAGGCCGCGCCCACGGCCTCCACGCCCGCGCCGCCCGCCGCCAGCAGCGCATGAACGGCGGCATCG
>JAGXAX010000350.1 GCA_018971405.1 Alphaproteobacteria bacterium
TGGCTTACTTAAGCAGATCGAGAGTCGAATTTACTTGATTTTTGAATCGGAAGGCGGTTTATTGTCATCAGATTGCTTAAAAAGAAATTGAGATTGGTCAGGCCTTAACGGGTCTGCCAGGGTAATCAAGCAGGCAGCTAAACTCCCCTGAACCCCCCAAACCCCACTTGATTACCCGAAAATTAAAACCCCCGCCGCAAAACGGCGGGGGTTTTGCTTTGCAGCAATTAAAGCTATAACCAGACAAACAAAAAATTAAAAGGAGATCAGACATGGACGTCAAAGGGTTGGCAGCGGTTGTGACAGGCGGCGGATCGGGCATGGGCGCGGAAACGGCGCGGGCTCTCGCTAAAGCAGGCGCAAAGGTCGCGCTGCTCGACCTTAACAAGGGAAATGCCGAGGCTATTGCCAAGGAAATCAACGGCCTCGGTCTCGAATGCGATGTATCGAGCGAAGCCTCGGCCAGGGCCGCGCTGGAGGCCGCGAAGAAGGCCCACGGCCCTGCCCGCATCCTCGTCTCCTGCGCGGGCATCGTCGCGGGTTCCCGCATCGTCGGACGCGACGCCCCGCACGATCTCGGCCTCTTCTCGAAGGTGCTGAACGTCAATCTGGTCGGCTCGTTCAACATGATGCGCCTCGCCGCCACGGATATGTCAACGCTCGAACCTCTCAACGATACGGGCGAGCGCGGCCTTATCGTCAACACCGCCTCCGTCGCCGCCTACGAAGGCCAGATTGGTCAGGCTGCCTATTCGGCCTCCAAGGGCGGCGTGGTCGCCATGACGCTCCCCGCCGCGCGGGAACTGGCGCGCTTCGGCATCCGCGTCGTCACCATCGCGCCGGGACTGATCGAAACGCCGATGCTCGGCGGCATGACGCCCGAAGTGCAGGAAAGCCTGATCGCCACCACCATCTTCCCCAAGCGCCTCGGCAGGCCCGCGGAATATGCAAAGCTGGTGCTGCACGTCTGCGAGAACGAACTGATCAACGGGGAGACGATCCGCCTCGACGGCGCCGTCCGCCTTGCGCCGAAGTGACCACACCGGACAACAATACCATCGTCCTGCTTCACGGCATCTTCCGCGGAAAAAGCTCCATGAGCGGCATGGAGCGCGGCCTCGCGCAAAAAGGGTATGATGTCCTCAACATCGGCTACCCGTCGCTCAAAAAGCCCATAGAAGAACTGATAGACGACGTTCACGCCGAGATCGCACGCCGCAGCGGCAAGGGGTCAGGCATGCTCCATTTCGTCGGGCACTCGCTCGGCGGGCTGGTCATCCGCGCCTATCTTCACAAATTCAGGCCGGAAAATCTTGGCAGGGTCGTCATGCTCGGCACGCCCAACCATGGCAGCGAGATCGCCGACATCTTCGCCAGTTTCCTTCCCTACAAGATGTTTTACGGCCCAGCGGGGCAACAGCTTGTGACCGACCAGTCGCGTTTCGAAAACATATTCGGCAGCGTTGATTACGACCTCGGCGTCATTGCCGGAGACAAGTCGTTCGACCCCGTCATGTCATGGTTCATCCCCGGCGCCGACGACGGCAGGGTCTCCGTCGCGCGGACGAAGCTGGACGGCATGAAAGACCACCTCACGCTCCACATCACGCATACCTTCATGCCGTCGAAGAAAGA
>JAGXAX010000051.1 GCA_018971405.1 Alphaproteobacteria bacterium
ACCGTCTCGGGCCTCCGCCTGAAGGACGTCAGGGCCTATTACAAAAAAGTGTTCCGTCCGGACATGACCACCATCGTCGTCATCGGAAAAGTCACCCCCGCCGAAGCGAAGGCGGTGATCGGAAAATATTTCGGCGCGTGGAAGGCCGCGGGCCCCCAGCCTCCCGCCGTCCTGCCGCGCGTGCCCGACAATGCCCCCTCCGCGACCGCCGTTCCGGACAAGAGCCGCGTTCAGGACGACGTCGTGCTGGCGGAAACGCTGCGGCTGAACCGCTTCAGCCCCGCCTACTATCCGCTCGAGCTCGGCAATCATGTGCTGGGCGGCGGCTTCTACGCCACCCGCCTCTACCGCGACCTGCGCGAAAACGCCGGCCTTGCCTATTACGTCGATTCCTCGTTTGAATTCGGGAAAAAGCGCGCGGTTTACATGATCAATTACGGGTGCGCCCCCGGAAACGTCGCCAAGGCGCGCGCCATCGTCATCCACGATCTGAAGCAGATGCGGGAGCGCCCCGTCAGCCCGCATGACCTGCGTCAGGCCAAGGCGATCTTGCTGCGGGAAATTCCCCTTGCGGAATCCAGCACCGAAAGCATCGCCCTGAACCTCATTCACCGCTCGACCATCGGCCTGCCGCTGGACGAGCCGGAGATCGCGGCGCGGCACTACGTGAAACTCACCGCGCAGGACGTGCAAAAAGCCTTCGCCGGATGGATCCGTCCGGACGGCCTCGCCGAAGTGACCGAAGGCGCGCCGCACGAATAACTCCCGCCCCGGTTTCAGCCCTCCGGCGCCGGAGCGGAGACCGCGCGCTTCCGCCCGAGCCAGAGCGGGATCGCGCCGATCAGTATGCCGCCGATGCCCACGGCGTTGGTGAGCCGGTCGAACGTCGGGATGCTGTAGAGCGCGATGAAGAACATGAAAAGGCCGCTCGCCGCGGGCCAGACGACGCGGGTGAGCGCGGGCGCGAAACCCGCCGACAGGCCGCGCCGGTAGCGCCACGCGCAGGCCAGCCCCGTCAGCCCGAGATAGAAGCAGATCTGGAAGCCGAGCGCCGTGATCGAGTCCTGCAGGATCACGTTGATCGTCGGCAGGCATGAGGAGGCCAACAAAAGAGCGAGGCCTCCCGCCCAGATGAGGAAGACGGCGACGTGCGGCGTTTGCCAGCGCGGATGCAGACGCGCGTAGCGCGGATGCAGCGCGCCCGCGCGGGCCTTCGCGAACAGCGTGCGCGTGAACTGCAAAATCTGCGTTTCCACCGTGCCCACCGTGGAAAGCAGGACGGCGACGATCGCCACGTAGCCCCACACGGGACCCAGCGTCTTGCGCGCGACGGCGAAGATGATGTTGGTGTTGTAATGCTGGATTTCCCCGTCCGTCAGACCCAGCAGCGTGATCGTGATGAAGACCAGAAAAAACGCCATCAGGAACACCATCGACCAGAACGCCGCCCGCCCCGGCGTGCGGCGCCTGTCCTTGGTTTCCTCGCTTAAGTTCATCGTCACGTCCCAGCCGTAATAGAAGAAGATCGCCACCAGGGCGCTGTTGGCGAAGAGCCGCGGCGTGAAGGCGAAGGGGTTGTACCAGCCCCAGCTGAACGGGCGGACGGGATGGGCGGGAAAAACCATGAACGACGCCGCGATGACCGCCAGCAAAACAAGCGCCTCGACGAGCGTCATCGCCACCTGCACGTAGCTCGTGACCTTGATGCCCTTCACGACGACGGCGCTCACGAAGGTGAGCCAGAGCGCCGCGATGACCGTGACCCAATGCACGTCGTTCATCAGCGCGGGCCTGAAAATCAGCAGCGTGGCGTTGGCCGCGGGGATCATCGCCGAAACCATGAAGACGCAGCACAGCACCAGCAGCGCCCAGCCCGCGAAAAAGCCGGCCGTCCGCCCGAACGCCAGGCTCACCCAGGAATAGGACGTGCCGGCGCTGGGAAGCTCGCGGTTCAGGTTGACGAAGGCGAACACGATCCCGAACATGACCAGCCCGCAGGCGAGGATGCCGGCGGGCGACAGCGTGCCCGCCGTATTGACGATCGTCGAGGTCGTGATCTCGATGCTGTAGGCGGGCGCCGTGCCCGCGATGCCCATGACGATCGATTCCATGATCCCGAGCGAGTCCGCCTTGAGAGTGTCTTTCATCCGTCATCCCGATGCGCGGGCCCCGCAGCGCGGAGAGGGCATGGGCGCTGCATGATGCCGGCGTCTCTGAAAATTCGTCATCGTCCTTCTGGCATCATATCCGAAGCCGCCGATAAAACAATCCGCAAGAAAAAAATTCGTGGAGCGGCGCGCCGGCCCGAGAAGTACATCATTTTACTCTCTTGACAGGCCATGCCGGCGTCATAAAGTTGTCCTGTCCGCGGCATTTCGCAGCGGACGCGTTCTTAACAAGGGAGAAGACCATGAATAGACTGACCGGCGCGGCCATTGCCGCCGTTTTCGCGCTCTGCCTGACAGCGGCGCCCTGCGCCCATGCGGCAATGCACGGCGAAAAGCATCCGAAGATCAACGGTGCGATCTACAAACTGGAACATGCGAAGGAAGACCTGAACAAGGCCGCGCACGACTTTGGCGGCCACCGGGCGGCTGCCATACAGCATATCGATGCCGCACTGGCCGAGCTCCATCAGGCTCTTGAATACGACGCGCACCACGACGACCATCACTAAGCGCGCATGACCGACAAAAAAACGCCGGCCTTCGCGCGTGAGGCCAGCGTTTTTTCTTCCGTATCAGTCTTCGCCGCAGCCTTGCCGCGCCTCCCTCGGCCAAAAGACCGCAGCGTCTGCTATACATAACCACCCCTAAAAGGGCAGGGCAGAAAGAGCAGACGATGAAGAGCCGATTTACTGAAGAAGAGATTACCCCGGCAAAAGCCATCGAAAGAGCGAGAGAGTGTACGTCGTCAGATAATTTTAGACACTGAGGGCAAGAATCGAAGGTGTAATTCCGCCCCATCTGTTTCTATTTTAACCGCCGCGCGAGATAAAGCGCAGGAATAAGGTTGGTGCTCAAGAGCGCGCTCCAGATCACGCCGCCCATGATTACGACGGCCAACCCTTGTTCTGGCGCCGCGCCTGCGCCGAGGCCGAGCGCCGTCGGCAGCATACCCAGCACCGCCGTCGTTGTGGTGAGCACAATCGGGCGGAGGCGGACGCGCACCGCTTCCTCGACCGCGGATTTGACGTCCATGCCGTCCTTTTCGTTGCATCGCGCACGATAGAGCAGTACAATGCCGTGATTGAGGCTGACGCCAACGAGCGTGAGAAACGCTATCAACCCCGTGGCATTTAACCCTACGCCGCTGACAACCAGCGCCGCCGCGCCGCCTGTGAGCGCCAGCGGCATTTGCAGCAGCAGCAGGCCGGGCACAAGAAACCCCTCGAACTGAAGCGTCATGATGCCGGCCATGAGCGCCAGCGCGGCAACGAGCGCAGCAGCAAGGCTGAGCGCAGCCTGTTCAAGTTCAGGATACAATCCGCCGAAAGCGATGCGATACCCTTGCGGAAGACTGATGCCTGACAATGCCCGTTTCGCCGCAGCGATGACGCTGCTCAGCGGTGCGGTCGGCGTGGCGAGGATGTCGAGCATGCGCGCGCCGTCAAGATGGCGGATCAGGTTCGGACGGCTGACGAGTTTCAGCTTCGCAAGCCCGCCGAGGGGCGTCCAGCCCCGCGGGGTATTAATGGGCAGTTGCGCCAACGCAAGCGGTGATTTTTGTGTCGCTCCGGCAAGGCGCACGTAAATCGCGAGCGGTACGTTGCCTGAGGGCACAAGCGCCGCCGTTTCGCCATGGAGCAGCGGACGGATTTGCGCATTGAGATCGGCGGGCGTAAAATGTGCCGCCGCCAGCGCCGCGATGTCCGGCTTCACCTGAAGGGTGCTTACCGGATAGGCATCGTTGTTGAAAACGTCGGCAAGCCCGGGCACACCGCGCAATCGCGCTGAGATTTTTGTCGCCAGTTTGCGCAACCCCATAATGCTATTGCCAAAGATGTGGAGAACGAATGGCTGCGGCAAGCCGGACAGGCTTTCTCCCGTTCGCTCGATCGTCGGCGTGTCTATACCCGCCTGCACGTCCATCATCCGGCTTTCTTTCAACAGGCGTTCACTGATAGCGTCGAGATTGTTGACATCGACGCCGGATTTCAGCGTGATCTGAATTTCTCCCGCGTAGGCGGGCTCCGTATATGCTGTGTCCGAGGCCGAGCCGATGCGGGCGTAAACGTGATCGACCACGGGATCGGATTTCAGCTTGCGCGTGATATGATCGACGGCCGCGCGCGTATCTGCCAGAGATGTGCCGGGTGGCAGAGTAAAGCTTTCCAAGAGGACGCCTTCATTCGGCAACGGCAGAAAATTGACCGGAACGAACGCCAACCCCGCAAGGCTGGCAAACAAAAAGGCAACACAAGCGAAAAGGCTAAGGCGTGGCCGACGCACGACGGCATAAAACAATTTCTTATTCAAATGCCTCAATTTCGGCAGCAGCACGCCTTCATTTTCCATATCACGTGTCTTGATAAAGCTTAGGCCCAGCGGAATCAGCGTCAGGGAAACAAAAAGTGACGCCAGCAGGGTGAACGCCATGGCAAGAGCGAAGGGAATGAAGAACAGCCCTGCAAGTCCGCCGACGGCGAGTAGTGGCAAAAAGACCGAAACGGTGGTAAGCGTGCCAGTGACATCAGGGCTGGCGATGTCCCGCAGACCCTCAGCCACGCTTTCCTCTCTTCCCGCGCCCCGCTCGCGGCGGTGCTGTATGCTATCAAGCACGATGATTGCGTCGTCGGCAAGCAGCCCGACGGCGACGGTAATCGCGCCGAGGGTAATAAGGTTGAGGCTCTGCCCCGCCGCATGCAGAAGGCCGACCCCCATGAGCAAGGACATGGGAATGCTCAATGCCAGAAGCCAGACGCCGCGTCCCGCGCCGAACGCCAGTAATAACGCGCCTACGGCAAGAAAACCGCCAACGACAAGGTTGCGGCCCAGATCGCGGCCGATTAGATGCACCAGATAGCCTTGATCGTAGATGCGCACCCATTTGACGCCCTTCGGCAAAGCGCCCGCCGTCCCGGTCAGCGTCTTTTGCACCGCGCGGGTGACAAGCAGCGTGCCCGCATCCGGTTGTTTCAGGATCGTGAGCGCAACGGCGGGATGTCCATCGAGCAAGACAGCATTGTGCGTTGGCACGCCCGCCCGCACGATGCGCGTGACAGAGCCGAGCGGAATCATCCGTCCTTGCGCGTTCATCACGGGGATCGAGGCAAGCTCGCGTATATGCCGAGGCCAATTCTGTATTTCAATTGGTATGTCCTGATGACCTGCGCTGACGTACCCGCCAGAAACGGTCACGACAAACTTTTTTAAAGCCCGCATGATCGCTGGGATGGAAATATTATATCTATGCATTGCCGCAAGATCTGGCTGTATCCACAGGGCTTCGCGTCCCGCACCGTAAACCTCGACCCGCTGCACGCCGGAAAGTGCGCGCAGCGCTGGCACGACATTGGCGCGAATGGCATTTTCGGCGTCCGCGGGCGCGACGGCAGCCGGAATGACAGCCGCATAGTCCGCCACTTCGTTGACGGCGTTTCCCATGATGTTCGCTTGCGGGCGCGCGTCAGGGGGGAGTTCTGCCCTTGCCCGGTCGATCGCTCCATTGACGGCAAGCAGATCGGCGGCCGACGGTGTATCCGGCCGGAAACGCACATCGATTTCCACCGCGCCGCTGCCCATTACCGAACGCACGGAAGAAACGTCCGGCAGCGCAAGGATTCTACCTTCGAGCGGGCGCACGATTTCGGTTTCAAGGCCGGTCGCCGTCGCGCCAGGACGATGGGCGACGATGGATATCTGGGGAAAGTCGAACCGTGGCAGTACTTCGGCTGGCGTGACGAAAAGCGCATGCACGCCGTAAGCCGCGAGTGCGCCGTAGATCAGAAGCCAGAGCAAAGGACGGGAGAAAAGGCTCTTCATGTTGCGTTCTTTTTAATCAGGCGGTTGATAACGGCTGGCAATGCCGCGGTGAAACAGGGCGTAGGCGTTGTCAGTGACGATGGAGGCGCCCGCATCCAGTCCGTTTTTGATGAATGTCCGCCAGCCGCGTGCGGGCCCAATCGTGACTTTGCGCTTTTGCAGTCCTTTGTCGTCCGTTTTCACCAGCACCCACCACTGCCCCCGGTCAAGAATAAGCGCACGCGTGGGCACGGCGATCATCTTTTGCTTCGTGCCGTCAAGCGTGACACTGCCGTAAGCGCCGTCCTGAAACTCTGTGTTTTTAGCGGCTAGCATCATGCCGGTTGTTGTACCTCCGTCAGGTGAAATCGCGGCAAAGACGTTCCGGACGACGATAGGTTGGGATTTACCGCCGTCTGCGGGCGTGAAAACGCCCTGCATGCCGGCATGAATCATCTCCGCATCCGTGCCGTAGAACTCAGCCGTGAGCCACAGACTGTCGTCCGGCCTCAGCGTGAGGATGGTTTCTCCAGCGGACACGCGTTCTCCGTTCGCCATGCCGCGTGCAAGAATTACACCATTCACAGGTGCTTTAATCTCAGACATATCCTTCAGTTTCTGTAAGTTCTCTTCTGCTGCGGTACGCGCTGCTTCTGCCGCCGCGAGGTCGCTTTTGGCGCGGGCGAGAGTCTGGCGCGTACCAAGACGGTCAGAGAGAGTTTTTTGGGCGATGGCAAGGAGCTGTTTCGCGGTATTCGCGCGGGCGTCTGCCGTCTTGACCGCGGCCGCGGCCTGCGCCATCTCAGCTTGCATTACCGCACCGCCGAGCGTGGCAAGCGGTTCTCCGGCGTGCACGCGATCGCCGGGAACGGCTTCCAGTACCGTGACAGTTCCCGCCGCCCCCGCGCGCACGCGCAAGATGGAGATAGGCGACACGCGGGCATAAGCTGTAAAGTGCGGCGTCAGTGTTTGTTCCCGCGCCAGGGCTGTTTGTATAAGGTCAGACGTATCGTCTGCGCGGGCGATGTGCGCCATGCTGAAACAGACGATCATCGCGATGTAAAGGACAAGGTGGTTAATGCGCATGTTTGAAGTCCATCCTTTCCTGATTGCGGGCGGCGATGAAATCCGGCGGCCAGGCGAGCAGCGCGTCGAGCGCGATGCGGTTCGTCCACAAAGCCTGTTGCAGGCCGAGATATTCCATCTTCTTTTTCAACAGGCCGCTTTCGACGGCAACATAGGTTTGCGCCGGAAAATCCCCCGCGTTGTAGGCATGCCCGGCGCTGGCCGCGAGGGACTGAAGCTGCGGGATCGATTTTTGCACGGCTTTGATCTGGCGGGCGATCAGCTGCGTCTGCCGCCAGAGGGTGAGGGCGTCGGAGTGCGCCTGATCAAGCCGCGCCTGATATTCCTGCCGCAGTTCCGCGCGGGTCGCCTTGGCGACGGCGATCTGCCCGCGGCTGCCGTTGAAAACCGGCAGGTTGAGCGAGACGGCGGGGCCGATGCTGTGCACGCCGCTGGTGTCGCGCGCGGCGTTGAAGCCGACCGAAATATCCGGGAATTGCTCCAGCACGGCCTTGTAAAGCGTTTCTTCCTGGCTGGCATAGGCCGTCTGCAGCGCGATAAGATCGGGCCGGCGCTGCGGCAGCAGCGCCAGCGCGGCATAGACGTCGTCGTCGGTCGGCATCGCGGGGTTGCCGAGGCTCCGCAGGGGGACGTCGGTATCCGACGAGAGATCAAGCAGCGCGTCGAGTTTATGATTGATGTCGAGCAGGGCGCGCTGCTGCGTGTCGCGCCCCCCGCGCGCGTCCATCAGCGCGACAAGCGCCGAGCCCGCCTGATCGAGCGTCGCGTCTCCGGCCTTGAGCGCCTTTTGCGCGTGCTTCGATTGTATGGCGTAGAGGTTGACGGTGTTTTGCAGAAGCCTCAGTTTTTCCATGGCGAAATATTTTTCCGCATAGAGGCTGCGCGCCTGCTGGATGGTCTGCCATTCCTGCCAGAGGATATCCATGTTCAGGCTGGCCTGACGGTCGCGGGCGATGGCTTTTGCGGTCGCGTCCGTGAAAAACGAGCGTAGGTCGAGCGTCAGCCCCGCGCCGTAGCCGTTCATGTAGCCCGCCGTGGTCGGATGGTCGAGATTGGCGGAAAGCTGCGGGTCCGGCAACAGTCCGGCGGCGAAGGCTTCCGCCGCAGCGACATCCCGTTTTCTCCGCGCCGCCTTCAGGTCGGGGTTGCGCAGAACGGCGAGGATCGCCGTATCCGTCATATCAAGGCCGTAGCCAAGTTTGATTGTATGTGGGGGAATATTTTTCATATCACTGACTTTACTCATGATCTGCGGTGTCAGACGACCGGCAAGGTCGGAACTTTCGGGCAGCGGCAAGGTACTGTACGTCGCGCATCCGGACAGTAACCCTATTGAGATGATTGCGGTCAGGAAACGCGCTTTCAAAATTTCTCCCGGTGTCTTTTTGTCGGACG
>JAGXAX010000351.1 GCA_018971405.1 Alphaproteobacteria bacterium
CGCGGACATGGGGCTGGCGGGCGGCGACCTCCGCGCGGGCGAGCGCACGTTCCAGCTTTTGCATCAGGTGGCGGGCCGCGCGGGGCGCGGCGAAAAGCCGGGGCGCGTCTATATCCAGACCTACATGCCCGAACAGCCGGTGATGAAGGCGCTGGTCGCGGGCGACCGCGACATGTTCCTCGCCGCCGAAACAAAGGAGCGCGAACGGGCGGGGATGCCGCCTTTCGGGAGACTGGCGGCGCTGATCTTGTCAAGCCCCGACGAGATGAAACTCGACTTTTTCTGCCGCACCTTGGCGCAGGGCGCGCCGCGCTATGACGATGTCCGCATCCTCGGCCCCGCGCCCGCGCCGCTGGCGTTTTTGCGCGGCAAACACCGTCGCCGTTTTCTCGTCAAGGCGGGCAGGGAGGTGGCGGTGCAGAAGTTCCTGGCGGAATGGTTGGGCGCGGTGAAAGTGCCGTCGGCGGTGCAACTGAAAATCGACATCGATCCGCAGAGCTTCTTTTAAAAACCCTATGCGTCACCCCTCCGGCACGAAAATCTTTTCGAGCTTCACGGTTCCGGGGCCGAACGCGGCCCACGTGTCGCCGTTCAGGCGGAAAACGCCCAGCGTGGCGGGTTCGCAATAATGTTCGACGTTGCCGAGGGCGGAGAGGAGTTCGCTGACCCCCGGGTTGTGCGCGACGACCAGAAGGCTGTTGTGCCCGGGGTCGGCGGCCTGTATGGCGGCGAGGAGCTTGTCGTCCGGCGCGTTGTAGAGGTCTTTGTCGGGGTTTCCGGCCGGCGCCTTTTGCCCGAATATTTCCCGCGTGACGATCAGCGCCGTTTCGGCGGTGCGGACGGCGGCGGAATGGTGGATAAAGTCCGGCTGCATGCGGTTGGCTTTCATGAAACGCCCCACGATCCGCGCCGCGATCACGCCCTGGCCGGTGAGTGTGCGCTCGAAATCGCTCATCGCCGGCGGGGTGGCGGGGGCGGCGTTGGCGTGGCGCATTAAATAAAGTGTTTTCATGGCATGCCCTTTTGGATTATAAAAACTATAAAATAACGCAATTGAAAAGTCATGTCCGAACAGCAGGCCCCTGCGAAAAATTACGTCGCCGTCATCGACATCGGCTCGAACGCCGTCAGGCTCGTCGTGTACGACGGGCTGAACCGCGCGCCGTTCAGGATTCATAACGAGCGCAATATCTGCAACCTCGGCGCCGACCTCGGGCGGACGGGCCGCCTCAACCCGCTTTCCGTCAAAAAGGCGCTGAACAGCATCCGGCGGTTCTCGGGCCTGCTGGCGGCGATGAAGGTGAGCCATGTCCGTGCCGTGGCGACGGCGGCGGTGCGCGACGCGGCGGACGGGCGGGATTTCATCGACACGGTGCAGAAGGAATTCGGCCTGAAAATCGAGGTCATCAACGGCGAGGAGGAGGCGCGGCTCTCCGCGCTCGGCGTGCTGGCCAACGGCTTCGGGCGCGACTGCGTGATCGGCGATTTCGGCGGCGGCTCGATGGAGCTGATCGTCGTCGAAAACGGCGAGGTGAAGCATAAAGCCAGCCTGCCGCTCGGCTCGCACCGCCTGCAGGCGGAAAAAGGCCGCGCCGCGCGGGTGGACATGGTCGAAAAGCACCTGA
>JAGXAX010000052.1 GCA_018971405.1 Alphaproteobacteria bacterium
GGCACATCAATTACGACGCCATCCCGAACGTGGTCTATACCTTTCCCGAAATCGCCAGCGTGGGCTTAAGCGAAGAACAGCTGAAGGAAAAAGGCGTCGCCTATAAGGCGGGCAAGTTCCCCTTCATGGCCAACGGCCGCGCCCGCGCCATGGCGGCGACCGACGGCTTCGTGAAAATCCTAGCCGACGCCAAGACCGACCGCGTGCTCGGCTGCCACATCATCGGCCCCGAGGCGGGGACGCTGATCGCCGAAGTTGTCGCCGTGATCGAATTCGGCGGTTCGGCGGAGGACATCGCCCGCACCTGCCATGCCCACCCGACGCTCAACGAAACGGTGAAGGAAGCCGCGCTGGCGGTGGACGGCAGACCGATTCATATTTGACCTTTGGCCGCAAACGAAGGAAACCTTTATGCGCAGGATTTCTTCAAAGGGAACGTTCTTTTATAAAAAGATATTCCCCGTTGTCTGGTTTTCCTTTCTGGCGGTATTCCTGGCCGCTGGCCTGTTTGCCAAGGGGCCGCAAGCCCCGCCGAAGGCGCTACTGCTTGTCATCCCCGTCCTGATGACCGGGGTCGGCTATCTGGTGATGAAAAACCTGATATTCGATCTGCTCGACGAGGTCTGGGACGACGGCGACAATCTTGTTTTGCTCAACGGCGGCGACAGGGATACGATTCGTGTTTCCGACATCATGAACGTCAGCGATACTCACATGGTCAACCCCCCGCGCATTACGCTGCTGTTGCGTGCGCCATGCCGGTTCGGCAGGGAAATCTCTTTTTCCCCGCCGCGCGGTTCCATGTTCAGCGTTTTTAAAAAGAGCCCGATCGCGCAGGATCTGATCGCGCGGGTGCATAAATTATAAGGAGACAAGCGATGACAGCGCTAACCGCCGGTAAGCTGGACAACAAACGCGTCATCAAGGCGGCGCACGGCACGAAGCTTTCCGCCAAATCGTGGCTCACAGAGGCGCCGCTGCGCATGCTGATGAACAATCTCGACGCCGACGTCGCCGAAAATCCGGACGCGCTGGTGGTCTACGGCGGCATCGGCAAGGCGGCGAGGAACTGGGAGTGTTTCGACAAGATTGTCGAAATGCTGAAAAACCTCGAAGCCGATGAAACGCTGCTGGTGCAATCCGGCAAGCCGGTCGGCGTGTTCAAGACCCATGCCGACGCGCCGCGCGTGCTGATAGCCAATTCCAACCTTGTGCCGCACTGGGCGACATGGGAGCACTTCCGCGAACTCGACGCCAAAGGCCTGATGATGTACGGGCAGATGACGGCAGGATCGTGGATATACATCGGCACGCAGGGCATCGTGCAGGGCACGTATGAAACCTTCGCCGAAGTGGGCCGCAAGCATTTCAACGGCGACCTCAGGGGCAAATGGATACTAACCGGCGGGCTTGGAGGCATGGGCGGCGCGCAGCCGCTGGCGGCGACGATGGCGGGTGCGTCGCTGCTCGGCGTCGAATGTCAGGCGAGCCGCATCGAGCGCAGGCTGGAAACGAAATATCTCGACAAAAAAGCCGCGACGCTGGACGAAGCGGTCGAGATCATCCGTTCCGCGAAAGAACCGGTCTCCGTCGGCCTGCTCGGCAACGCGGCGGAGATTTTTCCCGAAATCGCCCGCCGCGCGGAACACGATAAAAAATTCCGCCCCGACATCGTCACCGACCAGACAAGTGCGCACGATCCGCTCAACGGTTATCTGCCCGCGGGCTGGACGTGGGACGAGGCCGTGAAGCGCCGCGCGAGCGACCCCGACAGCGTCGTCAAAGCCGCGAAAGAATCGATGGCCGTGCAGGTGCGCGCCATGCTCGACTTCTGGCACAAGGGCATCCCGGTGCTCGACTACGGCAACAACATCCGCCAGATGGCGTTCGAGACGGGCGTGAAAAACGCCTTCGACTTTCCGGGGTTCGTGCCCGCCTATATCCGCCCGTTGTTCTGCCGCGGCATCGGCCCGTTCCGCTGGGCGGCGCTCTCCGGAGATCCGGAAGACATTTATAAAACCGACAGACGCGTGAAAGAGCTGATGCCGGACGACAAACATTTGCACAACTGGCTCGACATGGCGAAGGCGCGCATCAGGTTCCAGGGCCTGCCCGCGCGCATCTGCTGGGTGGGCTTGGGCGACCGCGCGCGTCTTGGACTGGCGTTCAACGAAATGGTGTCGTCGGGCGAACTCGAAGCCCCCGTCGTCATCGGCCGCGACCATCTGGATAGCGGTTCCGTCGCCTCTCCTAACCGCGAAACCGAAGGCATGAAGGACGGATCGGACGCCGTTTCCGACTGGCCTTTGCTCAATGCGCTCCTCAACACCGCCAGCGGCGCGACCTGGGTGTCGCTGCACCACGGCGGCGGCGTCGGCATGGGGTTTTCGCAGCATGCGGGCATGGTGATCGTCGCCGACGGCACACCCGAAGCGGCGCGGCGCATCGCCCGCGTGCTGGCCAACGACCCCGCGACGGGCGTGATGCGCCATGCGGACGCGGGTTACGACATCGCCATTGACTGCGCGCATGAAAAAGGCCTCAACCTGCCGATGGTGAAAAAATGAAAAAAATAACGCTGGCTCCCGGTAACGTTTCTCTCGATACGCTGCGCACCATTGCGCGCGAACATGTCTCCATCGCGCTGCCCCGTGCCGCCTATAAAAAAGTCGACGCCAGTAAAAAAGCCATCGACGGCATTATCGGCAGCGGCAAGACGGTCTACGGCATCAACACCGGTTTCGGCCTGCTGGCAAAAGTCAGCATCACCGAAGATCGGCTTGAAACGTTGCAGCGCAATATCATCCTCAGCCACGCGACGGGCGTTGGAAATTTTTTACCGGACGGTGTGGTGCGGCTGGTGCTGCTTTTGAAAATCAACGCGCTGGCGCAGGGCCATTCTGGCGTGCGCCGCGCGGTCGTCGATTTTCTGCTGACGCTATATAATAAAGAAATTTACCCCTGCATCCCGGAAAAAGGATCGGTCGGCGCATCGGGCGACCTTGCGCCGCTCGCGCATTTGAGTCTTCCGCTGATAGGTGCGGGGCAGGTGCGCGTAAAAGGCAGAGTCATGCCTGCCAAAGACGCGCTTAAAAAATATAAGTTGAAAACGCTGGATCTCGCGCCGAAAGAGGGGCTGGCGCTGCTCAACGGCACGCAGGTCTCGACCGCGCTTGCGCTCTTCGGCCTCTTCGCGGCAGAAGACTGTTTTTCGGCGGCAATGGTGGCGGGAGCGCTTTCCGTCGATGCGGCGAAAGGCTCGACCACGCCCTTCGACCCTGAAATCCACCGCGTGCGCCGGCAGCAAGGCCAGATCGACGCGGCGAAAGTTTATTTGGGTTTGCTGAAAGGCAGCGCCATCCGCGCCAGCCATGCACACGAACACGACCCGAAGGTGCAAGACCCCTACTGCTTGCGCTGCCAGCCGCAGGTGATGGGCGCGTGCCTCGACCATATCCGTTTCGCGGCGGAGATTTTTCACCGCGAGGCCAACGCCGTCACCGACAATCCGCTGGTGTTCGCGGCCAGCGGCGACGTGAAATCGGGCGGCAATTTCCACGCCGAGCCGGTCGCCATGGCATCCGACACGCTGGCGCTGGCGATCGCCGAAACCGGCGCGATGAGCGAGCGGCGCATCGCCATGCTGATTGACCATAAAATCAGCGGACTGCCGCCGTTTCTGGTCAAGGACGCGGGCGTCAATTCCGGCTTCATGATCGCGCATGTCACGGCCGCGGCGCTGGCGAGTGAAAACAAGTCGCTGGCGCATCCGGCCTGCGTTGACAGCCTGCCGACTTCAGCCAATCAGGAAGATCATGTTTCCATGGCCACCTTCGCCGCGCGGCGGCTCTCCGACATGGCGTCGAACACGGCGACGATCGTCGGGGTAGAACTGCTTGCAGCCTGTCAGGGCATCGAGTTCCACGCGCCGCTCAAAACGGCGCGGCCTTTGCAAAAAGCGAAAGGGATGATCCGCGCCCGTGTCGGCCATTACAAAAAAGACCATTACTTCGCGCCCGACATCCGCGCCGCGACGGAGATGGTCGAGGAGGGGTCGTTCCTGCCCTTCATGCCGCGCGGCCTGTTGCCATGCAGGTAAAACGCCTGATGAAGGGCACGGCGCCGCTGCTCGTCAGCATGCCGCATACCGGCACGTTCCTGCCGCCGGACATCAAGTCGCGCATGACGGGCGCGGCGCTGAAGCTGCCCGATACCGACTGGCACATCGACAGGCTTTACTGGTTCGCCGCCGATATGGGCGCGAGCCTCCTGATGCCGACCCATTCGCGCTACGTGGTCGACCTGAACCGCCCGCAGGATGATGCCGACCTTTATCCCGGCCAGGTAAAGACGGGGCTCTGCCCGCTGAAAATTTTTTCCGGCGAAAATATTTACAAAGACGGCGAAGAGCCGGACGACGTCGAGAAAATCAACCGCGTCGCCGCGTACTGGCTGCCTTATCATGAGGCACTGGAAACGGAGCTTGCGCGGCTGAAAGCCGAGTTCGGCTATGCGATTTTATACGATGCCCATTCCATCTGCTCGCATGTGCCGCTGCTGTTCGAGGGGCAATTGCCGGATCTGAACCTCGGCTCGGCGCGCGGCGCATCCTGCGCGCCCGGAATGGCGGAAGCGGCGTTTGAAGCCGCGCAGAGCGGCGATTATTCCGCCGTTTTGAACGGGCGCTTCGTCGGCGGGCATATTACGCGGCATTACGGCAGACCGGACGAAAACATCCATGCGCTGCAAATGGAACTGACATGGACGAATTACATGGCCGAAACCTTCCCTTATAATTACGACGAAGTGAAGGCTGAAAAATTGCAGAAAACCCTGAAAAACGTGCTGCAATCGCTGCTCGGCTGGGGCGAGAAAACCTATAGCGGCGGCCGCGGAAAATAATAACAGAGATCGCGCGGGTGGCTGACATCCCAGAGCGCGAGGTCGGCGGCCTTGCCTTCTTCCAGCGTGCCGCAGACGCTTTGAAACCCCAGCGCCCGCGCTGCATGACGCGTGATGCCGAGCAGGGCTTCTTCCGGCGTCAAACGAAAATGCGTGCAGGACATATTCAGCATCAGCAGCAACGAGAGCGTCGGCGACGTGCCGGGATTGTGATCGGTGGCGACCGCCATCGGTACACGGTGTTTGCGCAAGAGCTCCACCGGAGGCGCGTGTTTCTCGCGCAGGAAATAAAACGCGCCGGGCAGCAGCACGGCGACCGTTCCCGCCTTTGCCATCGCCGCCGCGCCATCTTCATCAAGATATTCGATATGGTCGGCGGACAAAGCGCCGTATTGCGCCGCCAGCGCCGCGCCGTTCAGGTTTGAAAGCTGTTCGGCATGGAGCTTGACCGGCAGGCCGAGTTCCCGCGCTTTTTTAAATACCCGTTCGATTTGCGCGCGTGAAAAGCCGATGTTCTCGCAAAAGCCGTCCACGGCATCGACGAGTTTTTCCGCATGCAGCGCCGGCAGCATGTCATCGCAAATATGGCCGATATAATCATCGGGACGGCCCGCATATTCCGGCGGCAGGGCGTGCGCGCCGAGAAAAGTGCGCTGCACGCGCAAATTCGTTTCATCTCGCAAACGCGTCGCCACGCGCAGCATCCTGCGCTCGGTTTCAAAGTCGAGTCCGTAACCGGATTTGATCTCGAACGTGCCGACGCCCTCCATCAGCATGGTTTTCAGGCGGCGCAGGGAGAGATCGAAAAGCTCCTGCTCCGTCGCGTCGCGCGTCGCGCGGACGGTCGAGAGGATGCCGCCGCCCGCGCGGGAAATTTCCTCATAAGATGCCCCCTGCAATCTTTTCTCGAATTCCGCCGCACGGTTGCCCGCATAAATCAAGTGCGTGTGGCAGTCGATAAAGGCGGGCGTCACCCATTTTCCGCCGCCGTCGGCGGTTTCGCGCGCGGGTCTACCGGCGGGAAGGTCTTTTTCCGCGCCGATAAAGGTGATTTTCCCGCCGGTCACGCCGACGGCCGCGTTTTCGATTATGCCTAAACCGCCCGCGTCATGGGCGGTCATCGTTGCGGCGTGGACGTTGAGGAGGAGCCTGTCAAACATCTTTGATACTCCGCTTTTCTGTTCTACTATTTATAGAGAGAGGTTTTACACATGACAACGCTTTTTGCGCCCACGGCGCTGCTGCCCGACGGATGGGCGGACAATGTGCTCGTCGAAATTGACAAGGACGGCTGGATTGTCGGCGTCGACTCCTTCAAGACCGCGCCTGCGGACGGAAAGAACGTCGAAATCGCCGCCGGGGCCGTCGTTCCCGGCATGCCCAACGTGCACAGCCATGCGTTCCAGCGCGCCATGGCGGGGCTGACAGAGCGCGCGGGCGGAAAAAAGGATAACTTTTGGTCGTGGCGCGAGACGATGTACCGCTTTTTGCTCGACCTCACGCCGGAAGACATGGAGTCGATCGCGGCGCAGGTTTACGTCGAGATGCTGAAGGCGGGATATACGTCCGTCGGCGAATTCCATTACATCCATCACAGCCGCGAGGGAAAACCCTATGAAGACCGCGCGCTGATGTCGCGTCAGGTTATCAAGGCCGCGCTGGAGACGGGCATCGCCATCACGCACATGCCGGTGCTTTACGCCTACAGCGGTTTCGGCGCGCAGCCACCCGCCGAGCCGCAGAAACGCTTCGTCAACACCGTGCCGGAGATCATGAAAATCGTCGAAGCGCTGGCGGCGGATTACGCCAACGTGCCGCAGGTGACGCTCGGCTTCGCGCATCACTCTTTACGCGCCGTGTCGCCGGAGATGCTGCGCGAAGGCACGTGCGCGGCGCGGGAAATTCTGCCCCGCGCGCCGATCCACATCCATGCCGCCGAGCAGTCGGGCGAGGTGGAGAACTGCATCGCTTGGTCGGGAAAGCGCCCGGTCGAATGGCTTCTGGAGAACGGCAACGTCGATGACCGCTGGTCTTTCATCCACTGCACGCATCTCGTGGAACCGGAGCTGGAAGCGCTGGCGTCGTCCGGCGTCGTCGTCGGCCTCTGCCCGACGACGGAGGCCAACCTCGGCGACGGCGTTTTTCCGCTGGCGCCGTTTTTCGACGCGGGCGGCAGGTTCTCCATCGGCTCCGACAGCCATATTTCGATCAGCGTGACGGAAGAGCTGCGCTGGCTCGAATACGTGCAGCGTCTGGTCTTGCGCGAGCGCACGGTGATCAAGGAAACGGAGAACCCTTCGGTCGGCGCGGTGCTGTTCGAGCGGGCGCTTTCCGGCGGCGCGCAGTCGCTCGGCCGCCGCGCGGGAAAAATCGAGATCGGTCACCGCGCGGATTTTCTGGTGCTCGACCAAAGCCTGCCCTGCATGACGGGAAAATTGCGCGATCATATCCTCGACACGGCGATCTTCGCCGCCAACGAAAACCCGGTGAAGGACGTGATGGCGGGCGGGCGCTGGGTGGTGCGCGACCGGCATCACAAGCGCGAGGAGCATATCCTCGCCCGTTACCGCGAGACGATGAGGAAGTTCAAGTAATAAAGGCCTATTCCAGGTGCAGGGCGAACCATTCGGCCAGCGTTTCGGCGATGAAGGCGGCGTCCGCGTCGCCGCGTTCGAGCAGGTGGGTCGCGCTTTCGCTTAAAGGGATGATCTCGCTTTCGCATACGGCGCGGGCGCGGATCTCTTCCGCGTTGCGGAACGGCACGATCGCGTCATGCGGCGCGTGGAAGATGAAAAGCCTTTTGTCGACCGCCGCCATCGCGCGCGTCATGTCATAAGTCTCCATGTCGTCCACCATCGCCTCCTTGACGGCATAGGTGCGGCCGGTGATGGTCATCTTCGCCATGCCGTTTTCGATGGCGATGTCGTTCGTCTTGCGCAGGCCGCGGATGACATGCCGCGGGTCGGCGGGCGCGCCGAGCGTCGCGACCGCCTGCAGGAAAGGAATTTGCGCGGCCGCGGCCAGCGCCGCCGTGCCGCTGATGCTGTGGCCGAAGAGCAGCTTCGGCGCGCCATGCGCTTTGACCAACGCGTCGCAGGCGGAGATAATGTCGCCGATGCGCGTCGAGAAGCTCGTTTCAGCGAAATCGCCTTCGCTCGCGCCGAGGCCGGTATGGTCGAAGCGCAGCATGGCGACGCCGCGTTCGGATAGTGCGCGGCAGACTTTGTGCGCGGCGTGCGATTCCCTGGTGCAGGTGAAGCAGGGCGCGTAAACGCCGTAAAAAAGGGGTGTTCCGGCGGGAAGATCCAGCAATCCGGCGAGGATTTGCCCGCGGCTGTTGTCAAAGGAAAATGGAACGGTGCGTCTGTTCATGTTTCGGGAGTATAAAGAAAAAGCCGCGATAATCAAACCGCGGCTTTTTCCTCGATGGTTTTCAGACGGCGCTCAGTGCGCGGGCGCAGCGGGCGGCTGCGGCTGCGGCTGCGGCGGCGTCACCAGCGGCGCGAC